>JAISMT010000227.1 GCA_031276585.1 Bifidobacteriaceae bacterium | reverse complement strand
TTCTGCTCTCGTAGTAGAAGCCGCTTTGGGGGAGGCGGCAACCGCATCGAACGGGGTGTTGATGTTGCCCGATGCCGCACGGAGACTCACCAAAGCCATTGAGACGGCTTACGCTCCGGCCCGTTCCTCCATCCGGGTGGCGCTGATAGGCGCTCACGGCGGAGCCGGAGTTTCCTGTTTAGCGGCTGCTTTAGCTTGGCGGTTGAGCGGGGAACGTCCGGTTCGTTTGGTGGCCCTTAACCCAGCGGGAGCACCTCTAGGGCCGCTTATGGGAGCAGGCCCAGCACCAGGTTGGGAAGCCGCGTTGAGGGCAGTGGGCAACGGGGGCGCGTTGGGGTTGGCTACCGCTGGGGCTGTGGAATGGGTGAGTGAGTCTGGTCCAACTGCGGAACTGAACGCTTGGCGGATCCGGCAAGTAGTTGAGGCTTGGGAAACCCAAAGTGGAGCCGGATACACCGTAATGGATGCCAGCCGGGCAGGACCTTGCGGCGGATGGCGGGCAGCAAGCTGGGCGGACTTGACCGTAGTGGTGGCACGTTTGGACCCGTTAGGGGTAACTGCGGCTCAATCCCTGATCCGAGAGTTGAAAGCCATGGGGTTGTCTTACCGCCTAGCCGTCCGGGAGATTCCAGGTGGTTTGAAAGCGACTGATCTGGATACTGACGGCTTAGCTCCGGCTGAGGTTCTCACTATAAAACCAGAAAAAGGACTGGTAGCAGCTTTGGTGCATGGAGTAATTCCGGGCGAAAAAGCGGTAGGCCGGTTAGCGGGAGCTGCTCGCGTAGTGGCGAATTGGGCGGCCCAAACTGGTGAAGTGCCGCAAGCGGTGCCGGAACTATGGGTGCCATCAGCACCAGAATCATGGTCATCGCCAGTGGTAGTACCGGCGGAAGAGCCACCTCAGGTGGTTGACCCGCAGGCGATTCCCCCGCGGACCGTTTATCCGCAAACAACCCGGCGGGTGGAACCTAGAGACCAGAACGGTAGGCGGCACATGGGGTGGCGGAGGCAGCGTAGGCAGCCCGCACCTAGTTTCAACCCAGACGCTTTTGCGGAGGAGTGGTGAATACCCTTCAAGCGCCGCCTGCGTTAGCGGCGTTACTAGAAGACCCTGAAGTGACAGATGTACTGATCAACGGGCCGGAAGCGGTATGGGTAGACGGTGCCAACGGTATGCGTCGCATGGCTTTACATTTGGGGGACGCGGCCGCAATTAGAGCTTTGGCGGTGCGGTTGGCGGCCCAGGGCGGCCGTCGGCTGGATGATGCCTCTCCTATGGTGGACGCACACCTTCCTGGGGGTGTCAGGATGCACGCGGTAGTACCTCCGGTGGCTCCCCATGGCCCGTTGATTTCGTTTCGGGTGTTTCGCCGCGAAGGTCTCACATTGGCTGATCTACAAGCCAGCGGGACCGTAGACCCCACCGGAGCAGAGGTGTTACGCGCCTTAGTGCGTGCCCGGATAAACCTGCTGGTTTCGGGTTCTACCGGAGCTGGTAAAACCACCCTGCTCTCAGCGTTGATCTCGCTAACGGATCCCACGCAGCGAATGGTGGTGATCGAAGAAGCGCAAGAAATCATAACTTCCCATCCGCATACGGTGCGCTTGGAAGCACGTAGCGCCAACGCGGAAGGTCGAGGTTTAGTCACTCTCACTGACCTGGTGCGGGAATCTTTGCGGATGCGTCCGGATCGGATCATTTTGGGCGAATGTCGCGGTCCTGAGGTGCGTGAGGTGTTGACCGCTCTAAATACCGGTCACGAGGGTTCTGCTGCCACCATCCACGCCAATTCGTGCCACGATGTACCGGCTCGGTTAGCCGCCTTGGGGTCTTTAGCAGAGATGGATGGCCGTACCGTGGCAGCGCAAGCTGCCGCTGCTTTAGGGGCCGTGGTGCATTTGACTCGCAGCGCTAATGGCTCCCGGCGGGTGCAAGAAGTAGCGGTATTCAGTTTGGAGGAAGGCACTCTAGTTGCTACTCCGGCGCTTAGTTTTGGCTCCGGTTCTCCCCAAATTGGCCCGGGCTGGAAACCTTTAAACCGGAAGCTAGCGCAGTGTTGAAGCAGAGGTTGGGGCAATGTTGAACCGGAAGATGGCGGCCAGTACCCGCGCCGGAGTAACGGTTCCACCACTCGATGCTTTGGCGGCAGCGTTAGATAGAGTCAGGGCGCTAGCCCGAGCCGGCCTCAATGGACCTGAAGTGTGGGAGCCACTATTGGCTGTAGGGGGAAAGGACAGTGCGTATTCTTCTACCGGCCCCGTTGGTGCGGCGGGCTCAGTGGAAGCCTGGGCAGAGTCTATGGCTTCAACGGCACTGGGACGCTATTCCGCAGCAGTGCTTGCGGTTTACCGGTTGGCCCGGGAAGTGGGTTCTTCCACAGCTGAATTGCTGGATGCCGTTGTTCTGTCTCTACGGGACGCTCAAGAAACACTGGATGTGCGGGAGGCTGCGTTGGCGGGACCCCGGTCCAGCGCCCGGCTGTTGCAGTTTTTACCCTTACTGGGGATGGGGCTGGGAGGTGGTATGGGTGCCAATCCGTTAGCGGTGTTATTTGGTGGTGGAGCTGGCACCGTAGCGTTGGCGGTAGGTATAAGTCTCCTAATAGCAGGCCGGGCGTGGAGTGCTCTACTAGTGAAAGCGGCTGCCCGCCCTGGTAACACTGATGCTTTGGTGTGTGCCGTGCTCGCCGCGGCCATGCGATCTGGTTTGCCTTTACCCGCAGCTTTGCGGCAAGTGGGAACGGCTTGGGACAGCCCCGTAGGAGCAGCGCTCGCAGGGGCCGGCAGTGAACTAGCGCAGGGGCAGCCTTGGGATGAGGTTTGGTCCGTTGCGGTGAACCGGGCAGGTGAAGAGGGTGATGGCGCCAGTTTGGTGGAAGAGATCCGCTCCGCTTTATGGCTGGTGTGGAACTTTGGTGTGGAAGCAGCGCCTCTGTTGGAAGGCGTGGCTGAGCGAGCTAGCCGGGCAGAACGCCGCCGTTTGAATCAAGCCGCAGCACGCCTGGGTGTCTACCTGATGGCACCCTTGGGCCTCTGTTTTCTACCGGCTTTTGTGGCTTTAGGTTTGGTACCGGTACTGCTTTCTTTTGCGACCGGTCTACTCCCTGCCTTTTGACCGTAAAACTCTGTCCACAGGTCTTTTATTTCTGCCTGGTTTGTTAACCGTG
>JAISMT010000219.1 GCA_031276585.1 Bifidobacteriaceae bacterium | reverse complement strand
ACCCGGAGCGGCAAACTAGCGAACGGCAAGAGTCTCGACGGCTCGGATTTGAAACGAATTGACCGTCAACAACAGCTGATCGCTACCGTGATCAACGAAGTGTTGTCTTCCGGGTCTATCAAATCCCTACCCAAGTTGAACTCGGTTGCTACCGCGGTCACCAGCGCGCTCTTTGTGAGCCCGGAACTGGGTTCAGTGGGCGCGATGGCCGGAATGGCTTACGCACTGCGCAACATTGAACTAGCCAATGTGTCCTTGTTTACCGCCCCGGTAGTGGATGCCGGCCAGAGGGTACGGTTAGCGGAATGGGGTCAGGGCAATAAATTTGGTGGAGCCAGTGCCAAAGAAGTATTTGACTATCTGGCGCTAGACCAACCAGTACCGGGCACTACTCCTTATAAATTGCTCCATCCCGAACCGGAGACCCCGGCGGATCCCACTACCTCCACCTCTGGCAACGTCCCGGCCCCCACCCCGGATGTCTCCGCAGATGAGGGCATAATCACCGCCGTGGATACCCCAGTAACTGAGGCCGCCTGCCAGGTGGCAGGCCAGGGAATGGATTAGAGCGCCGCGGGTCCACCCTCTAGGAGCCGTTCAAAAGCAGATTGGTCCAATACCGGTAACCCCAACTCTCGGGCTTTGGTTTCTTTAGAACCAGCACCGGGTCCTACCACCACATAGTCTGTCTTCCGGGAAACCGATCCGGCGGCCCGGCCACCCCGAGACACAATTGCTTCCTTAACCTGGTCTCGCGTGAAACCTTCCAGGGTTCCGGTAACCACTACTGTCAGCCCGGCTAGGGTCTGTGGCCGTTCCTCCACCCCAGCCTCGGCTAGATGCACCCCGGCAGCGGCCCAGGCCTCCACTATGTCCTGGTGCCAGTCCTGTGCAAACCAGTCTTGGATGGATTGGGCTATCACTATCCCCACGCCGTCCACTTCCGCCAACTGTTCTATGGGAGCTGCCTGAATGGCGTCCAAGGACCCAAAACGGGCTGCTAGAGTCCGAGCTGCCGTAGGGCCTACATGCCGAATAGACAAGGCCACCAAGATGCGCCACAAAGGCTGTTCCCGGGCCGCAGCCAACTGGTCTAGCAGTAGCCGGCCGGTCTCTGAAAGGCCGCCTGCTTGGACGGTGAAAAACGGTCGAGGTTCCCAGCCTTGCTCCGGAATCCAACGCCAGACCCGGGCCTGCCCCAGGTCCTCAGGTGTCAAAGCAAACAACGACGCCTCGGAATCCACCACCGGTTTTAGCTCGGTGGGTTGGCTGGGGGCAGGGCGCTGTTCAGTAGCTCGCAAGGTAGCCATGGGATCAGCCAAAGCGAGGGCGGCTTCTTGACCCAACGCCTCGACATCGAGCGCTCCCCTGGACCCTAAATGCTCTATACGCCCCGCAATCTGGGCTTTACAACCCCGAGCGTTGGGACACCGCAAATCAACGTCTCCCGCCCGAGCGGGCGCTAACGGAGCCCCGCAGGACGGGCAACGCGTAGGCATCTGGAACGGCCGTTCTGATCCGTTGCGTAGTTCCGGTACTGGCGCCACTATTTCCGGGATCACGTCCCCCGCTTTACGTAACACTACGGTGTCGCCAATCAGCACCCCTTTACGTTCTACTTCGCGGGCGTTGTGGAGAGTGGCAAAACTCACCGTGGATCCAGCCACCCGGACGGGACGCATCACCCCGTAGGGAGTAACCCGACCGGTACGTCCCACCTGTACGCGGATGTCCAACAGCTGGGTGTTTACCTCTTCTGGCGGATATTTGTAGGCAATAGCCCAGCGTGGTGCCCTGGAAGTGGCCCCTAGGGCTTGCTGCACCGCCAGTTGGTCTACTTTCAACACCAGACCGTCAATCTCGTGGTCCAGCTGGTGTCTCCGTTGCCCAAATTCTTCAACCATCGCGTGTACCTGTGCTTTGGTCTCCAGCACTCGGTTGTGTATTGAGGTGGGCAGACCCCAAGCCTTCAACAATTGGTAGGTCTGGGATTGGGTTTCCGGTGTGGGGCCGTCAATTCCAGCAGGCCAGGTCAGTTGGCCGATGCCGTGTACCAGGAGCGCCAGCGGGCGTTGGGCTGTGGCTTGGGGGTCTTTTTGGCGTAAAGATCCAGCAGCAGCGTTGCGGGGGTTGGCAAACAGGCGGCGCAGAGGCCGGGGCCGTTTACCCTCTGCTTGGGCCAACCGATTCGCTTCTGTGATGGTTTGGTTCTCTTGTTCGATGGCTTGGTTCAGCTCGCGAAAAGCCTGAGTAGGTAAAAATACTTCACCACGAACCTCTAAAAATTGGGGCGCCGGCGCGACTGCCAAGACATGCGGCACTCCCGCAATGGTCCAAACATTGGCTGTGACATCTTCACCAGTACGCCCGTCACCCCGAGTAGCGGCTTGCGTCAATTGGCCGTTCTGATAAGTCAAACTGACCGAAAGACCGTCGATTTTCAACTCGGCCAACCATTGAAATGAACCAATACCGGCATCCCGTTCCGTACGGTCCATCCAGGCTTCTAACTGTTCTGACGTGAAGACATTGTCGAGCGACATCATGGGGGTAACGTGATCTACCGTAGCGAAATCGCTGGTGGGGCGGCCGCCGGGCCGTTGCGTGGGTGAATTTTGATTCACCAAACTCGGATGCTCCGCTTCCAATTGCCGTAATTCCGCCATCAAAGCATCAAACTCAGAATCGGACACCGTAGGTGCGTCCGCCTCGTAGTAAGCCCGCTCGTGGGCAGTAATGTCTAACACCAGCGCCCGCCAGCGCGATTGGGCTTGTCTCAAGATTTCACTCACATGCACTATCTTGGCGGAAACCGGTGGACAAGTCCGCGGCACCTGCTACAGTGGCGTTTGCTCTGTTTAGGTGAAATTACCAAGTGGCGCCGGATCGCCCTGCAATTGGGAAGTCTTGGGCCACTTGACGGAAGAGGTTAGTGAGAGAAATGACAGCCACAGTCACTCCAGCTGGAACCCAACCCAAGGGATCTTCCAGCGGTTCCAAAAAAAAGCAACGTCTCATCGTACTAGTAGCCGCCGTAGTGCTAACTGTTCTGGCTTTGGCTTCTGGCGTATTTGCAGTGATGTCTTCTGGCAAGGCGAGCGGCGCCGGTAGTGACCAGGCCTGGGTAGATTTGTTGGAAGCCACTGATGCCACCGATCGCGCTCTATATACCGAGTTGCAGGATGAACTGCAGGCCAGCCAAGGTCAGCGGGGTAAACCAGACCAGAAGCGACTAAACCAAGAGGTGGAAAAGTTTGAAAAGGCAGTAGCTGCCGTAGGTAAGGACCCAAAGCAGGTCGCAAAGACGCTGAAGTTGGGTGATTCCGAAGTAGACCAACAAACCCGGCTGTTCTTGGAAGACCCGAAAACCCGAGTTAAAGGTTCTAGGGACCAGCTAACCCTGGGCACCCCGGTAGGCGCTAAATTGCCGGCCGAATACAAGACTTCGCGGCAAGCCCTCCATAATTTGACCACCAAGATTGCAGGGACTTTCTCCAACCAAGTGTTGACCTCTCCGGCCGAGAAACTGGCCAAGAATATGGATGCGGAAAAGGCAGCCCCACCCGCGCGGATTGACCAAGAACCGCAACCCGGGGACCCCCGGGCCGAGGCTCTTAAAGAGTTGAAAGACGGGATAAAGACCATCAAAGCTGATGCCAAATTTGGCCCGTTGACACTTTGGATTGCCACTGGTGTTGAAGGCGCATTAGCCATCGCGCTTTGGGTGTTCTTTGCACTAAATAACAAGGCCTGGTTAGCGGCGGCTGCTGTCGCTAAGCCGCAAGTTACGGCGGTTCCGGCCAAACCCAAGGCCAGCCCCAAACCTGAAACTACGCCCAAACCTGAAGCCAGCGCCAAATCCGAGGTAAAACCAGAAGCGAAATCCCCCACTGCAGGCACTGCTACAGCCGAATCTCCGGCCTCGAAACCAGCAGCAGAGGCTCAAAAACCTCAAGCGCGGCCAGCGTTCAGTTTCGGTAAGAAAAAGGACGCCGAACCGGCTAGTACTGCCAGTAAAGACGCATCACCTGCTGCCGCAACAGCGGCTAAACCAGCGGTAGCTCCGGCTAAACCAGCTACTGCGGCATCGGCTAAGCCGGCCACTGTACCGGCGAGCAAGCCGACGGCAACTGCACCAACGCAGCCCGGAGCTAGTAAACCCCGAGTACCGTTTGCACCTACTGCCCCCGGCGCGCGCCCGGCGTCATCTTCAACCGCTGCTGGCAGCCAGCCCGCTACCGGCGCGGTACCGCCGAAGCCACCGGTTAAGGCCACTCCCCCTGATACCGCCCCCGCTAAGGCCGCTGGTGCTCCGGATAAAGGTTCCGAATCTACGGAGCCTAAGAAAGCCGGTCCCAAGGTACCGTGGCGTACCACTGGCGATAACTAGCCCGCTAAATCGGGTTTATGTCCCAGAGCCCCGAGCCGCCCCCGGCGCCCCCGAGCGGGAACCGGGGGCTGGCCGCCGCCCTCGCGGTAGTTTTAGGCGTTGGGTTTGTTACCTGCGTTTATAGCTCTATCCAGGCAGTAAAGGCGCTTATAGTAGCCCGGTCTGATTTGCAGGTAGTAACGGTAATTCGAGATGCCGACCGGACGTTAGTCGAGGTGCTGCAAGAAAACATCCAAGGCAAGGCCGACACCGATACTGCAGTTCAACGACTCGACGGTTCAACTAAAAACCTGGACCCGGACCTGTTACAGGATTTAGTAGAAAAAAACGCCGAGGTCCTCGCACTACTAGATGCCCCCTCCGGAGAACTGACCAAAACCCGGAGCACTAACCAGATTCCCTTATTAGCCCAAACGCTCCGGGCGGTGGGTAGCACTCTGCTGCCCACCATTCAAGATCCCGCGCTTAAATCCAACACTCGTGAATACACGTTTCGTTCCCGTGACGGTAACACCGGCTCAAAAGCTGACCAAGAATTAGAGCAGGTGGTGGAGGGTGCGAAATCGCTCTACTCCTCCGCCCGGGCTCGTTTACTGGTCTCTTTGAGCGGTGCGCTAATTATCTTCTTGGCCTTGGGATATTTAGGTTGGCGCCGTTGGGGTCCCTTTAGGGCCTCGCGGCACCGTCTCCGTAGATCGTTGTCCCGCCAGCCAAAGCATGAAGAAGAGCCAACCGCCCCCCCACCGGAACCGATCAGTCCGCCCAAGACCGCACCACCGGATTTGGTGCCCAGCTTTAGCGCCCCGGCCAAACCACCGCGCCCCAGTCGGCCTCAATTCGATGCCACCACAGCAGACACGGACACACCGGATACTGGCAGCCAGGCCCGGCCCCAACCAACCCCGGCTGGCCCTCCCCCCAGAAAACCGCTTCGTTTCCGGGAAACCGAGGACACTACTTTGAATGTAGCAACCGTTCGCCCTGCTGCTCCTAGAGCTTTACGGCCAAGCAGTGCACCACGGCTACCAGATATTCCGTTGTTAGCGGGCACTTCGATAGAGCGCCCGCTCACACCCACACCCACACCCACACCTGTACCCGCTCCGATCCCAGTTCGCACCGCTGCACCGCCCCGACCCGTCCAACCCGTCCGACCCTTCCAACCCATC
>JAISMT010000186.1 GCA_031276585.1 Bifidobacteriaceae bacterium | reverse complement strand
CCTCTGAAACTAGATTTCACACGTTAGCTAGGGACCTTGACTCTGTGGCACCCAACATCAAACCCGAAACGGTAAGTACCTATGTGGGATTGCTGGAAAGACTATTTGTGGTGGAAGCGCAACGAGCCTGGGCTCCCCGGTTGCAGTCCCGGGCCCGGTTGCGCACTTCTCCTAAGTACCATTTAGCGGACCCGGCTTTAGCTACGGCAGCACTCAATGCCGATCACCAGCGCTTAAGTCAGGAACTCACCACCGTAGGCCTACTGTTTGAAAGCGCCGTTATACATGATTTAGCCGTTTACGCCGCTGCGTTAGGTGGGGAGGTGCGGCATTACCGTGATTCCAATGGTTATGAGATTGACGCTATTGTCACTCTTCCCGGGGGCCGTTGGGGCGCCGTTGAAGTGAAACTCGGCGGCGGACAAGCCCCAGCTGGAGCCCTGTCGTTAGCTGGAGCCATAGATCAAATCGATACCAGTACTGCCGGAGAACCAGTTTTCCGCCTGGTGGTAACCGGCACCGGTTCTGTATATGTTATGGAAGATGGGACCATTACTTGTCCACTCACCGCGCTATCACCCTGACCCAGGTTTCACCCACAACTAACGCACAGCGTCAAACAATACGTTCAAACCACCACTTGACCCCACTTCAAATGAACCACCTGATCAACGGCGGCAGGCTAGGTGTTATGGGGTCGTAAACCTAAGACGTGTAAGGCAACCTCTACCCCGGTCTCATAGTGCTCTTCTAGACGGTCCACTATGCCTACGTAGTGTCCCCATAGTTCAGCACTGATAGCACCCACCATCCAAGACCACACTCGGATTCCGCTGGCTACTACATCCCCCGGAGCCCGAACCCCTAAGCTTTCCTGGACCCAGGCAATAGCCGAAGCCACTGCCTCGTTGTCTGGCAGTGCCCCGCTAACCTCCAATTCGGGCTTTTCAGCATGTTTGGAGTGCCCCCAATTGGCGTCACGCAATACTCCGGCCATCAGAAAAAAGAAGGTTCCAGCCGGGTCTTTAGTGTCATTGGGGGCTTGGTATCCCGGCACTGGGGTTCCGTACAGCAAGGCCCAACGCTGCGGATTGTCTAAAGCCCAGCGTCTCTCGGTTGTCATTAGTTTCCACATTCGCCCACTAAGGTCCTCCCGGGGCACTTGGGCTTCCGCTGTCTTTAGGGTTTTCCCTAAGTCTCTATAGGCTCGCAACAGCAGCGCCGTCAGTAAAGCGTCTCGCGAAGGCACGTAACGGTAGACCGCCGATGACGCCATGCCCAGTTCTCGTGCTACCGCCCGCAGAGAAAGGTTTGCTGCACCCACGTTAGCCAGCTGAACTTCAGCGGCATCCAGAATTTCCTGAGTCATGAGTTCCCGGGCCCGCTGCCGTACGTTAGCGACAGCCCTATTAGCTGTAGTCACACCGCTAATTGTGACATACCGCCCTAATATGAGAGCATTGCTCTCATAGCAGAGCACCGCTCTGCATATTTCGGAAAGGAACTTTCATGTCCTCATCGCACTACCTAGTTTTAGGGGCGGGACCAGTTGGTCAAGCCGTTGCTGCTGAGTTCACTCGACGTGAGCCTGGCAGCAAAGTGACAATAGCTAGCCGCTCGGGCCGCCCCGGGCCAGCTGGCACCCAGCAGCTACAACTAGATGTGACTAGTGCCTCAGACCTCCAAACAGCAGCTAAAAGGATGGACGGCATCGTCAACTGCCTAAACCCGCCCCATTACCACCGTTGGCCTCAAGAATGGCCGCCGCTAATGACGGCCATCCTGGAAACCGCCGCCACTAGTGGAGCACCTTTAGCCACCGTGGGTAACCTTTACCCCTACGGCGCCGCTCCGGAGCCCATTACCGCTGAAACTCCGGAACACCCCCGGGGCAAGAAGGGGCGAGTGCGCTCCCAAATGTGGCGGCAAGTTTTAGCCGCCCACCAGCAAGGCCGGGTCAGTGCTGTTGAAATTCGCGCCGCCGATTACCTCACTTGGAGCGGCTTTGGCATATTCACTCCAGCATTGAAAGCCGCCGCGCAGGGGAAACCAGCTCTGGTGTTGGGTAAAGCAGATTTACCTCATTCGATAGCACATATTCCCGATGTCGCCCGCACTGCGGTAGCCGCTCTGTTAGCGCCCCAAACTCATGGCCGCCTTTGGATAGTGCCCTCACCGCCACCTTTGACTCAACGCGAAACCTTATCCCGGGTAGCCGAAGCCGCCGGTTGGCCGCAATTACGCCTAGTTCAAACCCCCGCCTGGTTCCTAGCCCTCGGCGGCCTGTTTGCCCCCATGCTTCGGGAACAATTAGAACTACACAGTGAACGTACCCAGCCTTTCACCGTGGATGCTTCAGAAACGAGCCAAATTCTGGGAGTAACCGCCAGCAGTTGGGAACACATAGTTGATGAGGTGATAACGCAAAGCCAAACCAAAAGTTAAAGTTTCTGTAGTGGTGCGGTGCCACCGAAACAGATGGTCCAACTCAACCGCGCTCTAACACCCTTGGGTTTTAGAGACGCGGGTCTACTGGATCGGATTCCAACGCCAATACCGCAAAAACGGCTTGGTGACGGCGCCACAAAGGGGCCCCCGCCACCAGCCCATCAATGGCCGCCAAACCCAGAGCGTATTCCCGTAAAGCTAATGAACGTTTACGGCCTAAATTGCGGTGCTTCAAATCTGGGAGTTGGTCTAGATAGTCGGGGCCGTACGTCATCCGCAGATATTCGCGGCCCCGTACTTTCAACCCAGGCTGTACCAACCCTTGAGCGGTTCGCTGCGGCGCAAATAACGGTTTGACCACCATACCTTCACCCCCGGCTGCGGTCAGCCGCTCCCACCAGTCCACAGCGGCTTCTGTAGAAACAGCAGATTCGGTATCTACAGCCAACCATTGGGTAGGTCGGA
>JAISMT010000173.1 GCA_031276585.1 Bifidobacteriaceae bacterium | reverse complement strand
GCTACGCCACCCCGTTAGTGGTGGGAGCAGCGGCCTTGTGGGGGCCGCTGCTCTGGCGGGCCCGCCGGCCGGACCGGCCACTGGGTTCCTGGTGGGCAATGGTGGGGTTAGCCGCTGGGTCCTTCCCGGCAGCGGGATTCTTAGCTAACACACTGGGTTGGTGGCGTTTCCCGATGCCCCCCTTAGCTTGGTTAACTCTGACTGCGGGGCTGGCGCTCGGCATCGGCCTAATAGCGTATTTGGCACCCCGCTACTTGCCCCAAGTGCTGGTTAGACGGCGGCAGCCTCGTGTTCTGCCGGAAAACCAGACCACAACACGAACCTTTTGGGCTACCCGTTGGGGCGCCGTGGGGGTGGTGAGCTTGGTCAGTGCGCTGGTGTTACTGGTGGATCCTTTCTGGGGTGAGCGGCTGACGCGCGATGCCCCACTGGGCCCCCCCACCATTTTGGGGGCCCGCTTCTTCGGGTACTCCAACCCGGCTTTTACGGTGCTGGCCACCAGTGTGGTGTTGGCATGCGGGCTCTTAGCAGGCCAAGTAAAGGTCAACCGCCGTCCCGGCCCTACGGCGGCAGGGATAGCCGTGGTGGGCCTGGCACTTGTCGGGATGCTGGGAATGCCCTCGTTAGGGGCAGATTTCGGGGGCGCTATCGCGGTAGCGGCAGCTTTTGTGGTACTCGTTGCGGCAACCTTGGGGTTGCCTCTTAATTGGAAAACCGGGGCGATGGCGCTGGTGGTTGGAGGCATAGCAGGCACCGTAGTAGCTGGCTGGGACTACGCTCGGGGGCCGGAACGCTGGACCCATTTGGGGGCATTTGTAGACACCGTGCTGCAAGGTGGTTTAGGGGACATCTTGATGCGTAAAGGTGCCATGTGGCTGCGGCTCAGTTTGGCGCCAGCGGTGGGATTAATTTTGGTGGCATTTGTTTTGAGGTGGTTGCACCACCGGGGTGTCCTAAAGGTCTATCAAACCGAAGCTAGAGCGGTTGGTTTACGGTTACGACCCCTGGCTGCGGGCCTGGCTGCTTTGTGGATGGTGGGTTCGTTGATCAATGATTCGGGGTTGGTGGTGGCGGTGATGGGGCTATGCCTGGCTGGTCCCTTGCTGGGGGTGGTGGGGACCGGGCGGGTCAGGGCGGGACGCGATGGGAAGGGGTAGTGCCGAGCGGTGGCTCCGGTTAGGGATGCCTAGACCACTTGATGTTCGAAATTTTGACACTTGAGCCGACTTGTTCTTACCTCGCGAGGTTCCCCGCAGAAAGATTTGAGCGCAGCGAAAAGATTTTGTGGGGTGTCTAAAGGGAGAAGATTTTGCGGGGCCTGCTAGGAAACCGGTGAATAATCCGGTTTTCTAGGCATAAGTAACGTTTATCTTCCGCGTTTCCTTGAGAGCAGCGCGTTGCTAACCCCAGTCAACACGGCCGGAACGTGGTTAAACACCTAATTTCCTAGACGGCGCCGTGCGCGAGCGGCCGCGATACGGACCCCGCGGGTGGCTAACGCCATACTCACATCTCGGTATTGGCCTAAACGGTGGGCTATGGCCCGGAGTGATTTGCCGGTAGGGCGGTGCCGTAGGTCGCATTCCACTTCCTGAACCGTAAAACCTTGACGGAGCAGGTCTATGGTCATACCGGTTTCTACACCCCAGCCGTGGGCCAGGGGGGTGGCGGCCTCATAGGCCGGGCGTGTGAGGCAGCGTTGCCCGCTCAGAGGTGCTCGAGGTATGAAACCAGTAGCGCGGGTTATACCTTTGCGCGCTAAACGGACCACGGCGCCAAAACCAGCGGCTCCCACTTGCTGTGGTAGCACCGCAATAGTGAGATCGGCTTCTCCGGTCACTACGGGACGGATCAGCGGTGCGGCCGCTTGAGCGGTGTCTCCTAGGTCAGCATCCAAAAACAGCAGTAATCGCGGGGGGGTATTTTCCTGGTCTCGCATGGCGATGATGGCCGCGCCGGTTTCCATAGCCTCAGCTTTGCCGCGGTTGTGAGAATGCCGTACCACCACGGCGCCGGCTTCCTGTGCCTTAGCGCGAGTCTGGTCCTGAGACCCGTCATCCACCACCAGAACCAAGTCCACCAGGGGAATCTTCTTAGCGCTCGCTACGGTGGCTGCAATTCGCCCCGATTCATTCTTAGCTGGAATTACTACAGCCACCCGCTGCTTAGTGTTGGATTGGCCTTTAGACCCCTTAGGTTCCGAAGCTTGGGTGTTGGAGTCAAATTTTTTTTGCTCGGTGTCCTCGTAAGAGCGCCGGGCGCGGTCAGAAGATTTTGTGGGGTGTTTGCCGGGAGAAGAATCTGTGGGGTGTTTGTCGGGGCAAGGTTTTGCGGGGTGCCTTCTAGGAGTCTTTCCACTCACGGCAACCACTTTAGAACCTCTTGGCCTCGTGGTGGGACGCAATGAGACCTGGGTCACGTTTTGGTTGCGTAGAGTTACGGTGATAGTTTCCCGCTGGCAACCGCTTGCGGTGCGGCAGGTGGGGTATCTGCCAGCTAAAATGCGCTAAAGTGCCGCCTCGATAAAGTTTGAGAACGTATTTGGCCCTAGGCGTTGCCAGGTAAGGAAAAAGTCAGCGTAGAGTCAAGGAACGGGCAACCAGCCCGGCCCGGGCGCGGCGGGCGGCGGAATCCAAAGGCCCTTTAACCGCCAGAGCCTCTTTAAGGCGCTGGAAAAACTCAGCTCCCGGCTTTTCCAAGTCTTGGGCAGTGGTGCCTCGCGGCAAATCCCATACTGGAATCACCAAGCCCAAAGCTCGGAAAGCTCCCGCATACTTAGCTCCCGGCATCACTCCCGCTTTTTGCTGGGCCTGTAAGCGAGCTAAAGCATCCAGTAACGTGTCTTCCTCAATGCCTAACGACCAGCGTAGATATTCGCGGGTGCCGTACTGAGCCCAGTAGGCGCCTTCCAAACCTTCCACTTGTTGGGTGGGTGCCAGCTCCTGGGCCGATTGCACCGCTGCATCGGCCAAGGCCTCATTGTCTGGATCCAAAGCGGTCCAATATTCAAACGATTCATGCAGTTCAAAGCTAGTGGGCGCCTCTAAATCCAAGAGTTCTTGCAGCCTCGGGCCAGGGGACCCTAAAGGCTCGGGCCGTCCCGGTTGGCCCGGTTCGGCTTCCAAAGCGGCTAACAAGGCGTTCCCTAAATCTTGCGAGACGTCATCGGACCCGTGGGGAGGTTGTAATGCCACCACCGGAACCCCGTCCGCCTGGCGCCAAGAACGGGCCAGCTCGGGCAAAATGGTGGCAAACCGTACCTCGCTGCCGCCATGCTGTTCGGTGAGCTGCGCGCTAGCAGTGGCGGCAGGCAAAATCTCGCGCATGGCCACCAGCTCGGCTTCCAAAGGGAGCCCGGACAAAGGGCGAGACACAAAGGTGTTTGGGTTCTTGGACATGGGCATAGAGCCTACTCGGAGGTGAGCGTTGCAGCGTGTTCCGCCGAGGCCGGGAGCAGTGCGCCGCCAGTTGATCACGTTGGCCGCTGCCGCCTATCGGGTGCCGAAACGTGTTCAACGGTCCCATCCCAAAGACGCTTACACCCCTCCAGTAATAAGTTGTGATCCGCGGCCGTGGTGAGGACTTGCGCGGGATAAGACCGTAGGGTGGGCGGTGTGAAAGCCAGATTTAGGGTGGCGCTGGCCGGGGTAGTGCTCCTGGGTTTTGGGGGCGGGTTGGTGGGATGTAGCGCGGCACCGAACGGTGAATCCGGGAGGCTACCGGACGCTACCACCACGTCAGAGACGGTATCCGCGACCTCTGCTCCGGGTGGAGCCGGCGGTAGTACCACGGACAGCGGCGGTACCCCCGCACCGGACGGGCCCTCTGCGGCCAGTGTTTCCCCCACGCCGCCACCGGACTACATCAAGGAAGCCCATTGGGAAGACACTTTTGAAGGACCAACCCTTTTTGTCACCCCGACCGCTGCCGCCCGGGAAGCCGTGGGATCTTATACGGCCGGAGTGGAAGGTTGGGCGCAGCTAGAGGCTCGTTATCCGGATCCCCGTTTGACTGAGGGGCGGGAACGTTTACGCGACCAATACATTTGCCACCAGCAGTTCGCCACCTTTGCGGAGCCAGATAAACCCAGCTGGGAACTGGAACTGAACCGCCCTGATGTGGGCTACTTGGCTACGGTGAAGGCGCTCTGCAACCCTGAAGATTGACCCGTCCTAGAAAGCTTAGTGTACTGTTGTGATGTATCAGATCGATACATCGCAACAAACCAAACTAAGGCGGAAAGGGGGCAGGCCCAGGTGCGTAACCGTGCCAATGTGCTGGAGTTAGCCGTTTTAGGGCTGCTCCATTTAGCGCCCATGCATGGTTATCAGCTGCGGAAACGCCTCAACGAGATGCTGGGAATGCTGCGGCCGTTCTCCTACGGGAGCCTGTACCCCTGTCTCAAAGCCTTGGCTGCCAAAGGATTCATCGCTTCCTCACCAGACGCCGGTGAAGCCGCTGCCTCACCTCGCCGGGCTCGGATTGTGTACCGCCTCACTCCAGAAGGCAACACCAGGCTCGAAGCACTACTAGGCCAAGCCGGCCCTGCCACTTGGGAAGACGAGAACTTTGACGTCCGTTTTGCCCTCTTTGCGCAGACCGGGCCAGCTACCCGTTTGCGTATCTTAGAGGGCCGCCGGGCCCGCATGGCGGAACGCCTCGACACAGTGACTGCCGCTCTAAAACTGGGAGCCCCGGAAGACCAGTACGCCGCTGAACTGCAACGCCACACCCTAGAACAAGTGGAACGCGAAGTGCGTTGGCTAGAAGGCCTAATTGAACGCGAACACGGAACCAGCCACCAGACCATTACCAATACACGTACCAGTACACGCAAAAAAAGCAAGGAGCACGCATGAGCCCCATCCGGGTAGCCATCGTTGGCGTAGGGAACTGCGCTACATCGCTAATACAGGGAGTCGAATACTACAAAGACGCCCCATCTGACTCTACGGTGCCGGGTCTAATGCACGTCCAATTTGGCCCCTATCACATCCGAGACGTGCAATTTGTGACCGCCTTCGATGTCGATGCCGCCAAAGTTTGTTTGGACCTATCGGAAGCTATAGAGGCCAGCCAAAACAACACCATCAAAATCGCTGACGTGCCCTTCAAAGGCGTGGAAGTGAAGCGCGGTGTCACTCTGGACGGCTTGGGTAAGTACTACCGGGAAACCGTCGAGGAATCGACCGCTCCGCCAGTAGATGTGGTCCAAGAACTCAAAGACAAACAAGTAGATGTACTGGTCAGCTACTTACCAGTGGGAAGCGAAAAAGCCGATAAGTTCTACGCCCAATGCGCCATCGACGCTGGGGTAGCTTTTGTGAACGCCCTGCCGGTGTTTATCGCTTCCGACCCAGAATGGGCCGCTAAATTCACTGCTGCCGGTGTCCCCATAGTGGGAGATGACATCAAATCCCAAGTGGGGGCCACCATTACCCACCGGGTACTGGCCCGGCTCTTCGAAGACCGGGGCGTCATCATGGACCGCACCTACCA
>JAISMT010000134.1 GCA_031276585.1 Bifidobacteriaceae bacterium | reverse complement strand
CCAAGTCAGTGGTGTTTTTGAGCTACCGCAATCCCATCCGGTTGCCTTGGCCGCAGCAGAAGCGGGAGCGGCTTTGGAGCAAGGGGAATTGATTGCGGTCCGCACTGTTAACGCCACGGGGCGTTCCCGGGCCCACTTGGGTGGTGTAGCCGTACCTTCAGCTGTGTTAGCCACTACCGTGGGTCAGCTGGTGGCTGTGCATGGACAATCCGAACAACTCCGGTTGCGTTCCGGCCTCCAGCAACGGGAACTGTTGGATGCTTTCGCTGGATTGGATTTATCGGAATACGCCCAGTTATACAGCGCTGCCCAAGCGGCGGTTCAGCGTTTAGCCCAGTGGGAAGGTCAAGACCGCCAGGCGGCCTTTGAAGCCGATGGTTTGAAACGAGCCCTCCGGGAAATAGATCAGGTGGCGCCCCAACCGGGTGAAGACGTTGAGTTGCCGGCTCGCATTGAACGTTTGGCTTACGCCGAGGATTTGCGACAAGCGGCAGAGGACGCGCTTGCCGCTTTGAGTGGTGAGGAAACGGGGGCGGCCGGGGTTTTACAGGTGGCTCGCCGGGCTTTAGAAGTTGGTGCGGCCCGGGATCCGGATTTAGCCGGTTTGCAGGAGCGGGCGGCGGAACTGGTGTATTTGGTTTCTGATTTGGCGGCCGAAGTAGCGGACTACCGGCTGGGCTTGGAAGCAGATCCAGAACAGATGGCAGCTTTGCAAGAACGCCGTGCCACCTTGAACGGACTGTTACGTAAATATGGCGCCACTGCAGCGGAAGTACTGCAATGGGCTGAACAAGCCCGGGAACGCTTGAGTCAACTTGATCTCAGCCCCGAGAGGCGGGCTCAGCTGGTGCAAGTTGCCACCGAGACGGCTGCTGCTCGGGACCAGGCGGCGGCGGAACTTTCTCAACTACGGCAGCAAGCGGCCACCCAGCTTTCTGATGCTGTAACCCAGGAGTTGGCGGGTTTGGGTATGGCGGCGGCTCAATTTCAGGTGGTAGTCACACCTTTAGAACAGGCTGGGCCGGCCGGCCGGGATGGGATCGAATTTCAGTTCACCTCCCATGGTGGCGCGTTGCGGCCTTTGGCCAAAAGGGCTTCGGGTGGGGAACTTTCCCGGGTGATGCTGGCTTTAGAAGTGGCAGCACTAAAAGCGACCGGCCAAGGTGAAGCCCTCACGTTAGTGTTCGACGAGGTAGACCAGGGGGTGGGTGGTGCCGCCGCATTAGCGGTGGCGGAACGTCTAGCCCGGTTAGCACGCACTTGCCAAGTGTTAGCAGTGAGCCACCTACCGCAGATCGCGGCCGCTGCGGATCACCATCTGGTGGTCACCAAAAAGGGATCCCTGGCTACCGTAGAACCAGTTACGGGAGCGGCCCGCCAGAGTGAATTGGCACGCATGTTGGCCGGCGTGGAAGACTCCGATGCTGCCCTCAAACATGCCGCTGAACTGTTAGAACGGACCTGGGTATGAGGTTAGTCACCAGCCGCCGCCGGGCTAAAGCTCCTGCTAAAGAAGTAGTGGTGGGGATAGCCCGGGTGGACCGGCGCACCAAACACCTCACGGGACGCCTCAAGCCCGGTGAAATAGCGGTAATAGACCACGCCGAACTAGACCGGGTGGCAGCCGAGGCTTTAGTGGCTGCCAACCCGGCGGCGGTGCTGAATGCTGCCCGTTCGGCATCGGACCGTTTCCCCAACTTAGGTCCGGAAATAATAGTCAACGCCGGTATTCCCCTGCTGGACCACCTGGGGCCAGGGGTCCTGAAACTAAAGCAGGGCGTGGAAGTGCGGGTGGATCCGGGCCGTGGTGAAGTTCGACAATCGGGCCGTTTGGTGGCCAGCGGAGACGTTCAAACCGAATCCAGTGTGACCGAAGCACAACAGCGGGCCCGGGATGGTTTAAGGGAAGAGATCGCTGCTTTCGCTGCCAACACCATGGAATACCTAGAACGGGAATCGGACCAGTTTTTGGATCGGCAAGATATTCCCGAAATCCGGACCGATATGCGGGACCGGGTGGCTCTGATAGTGGTGCGCGGCTACCACTACCGTGAAGACCTCAATGTGCTGCGCTCTTTTGCGCGGGAACGGCGGCCCGTCATCATTGGAGTAGACGGTGGGGCCGATGCCGTGTTGGAAGCGGGCCTCAAACCTAACTTGATAGTGGGGGATATGGACTCGGTCAGCGACAAGGCGTTGAGTTCCGGGGCCGAGTTAGTAGTGCACGCTTACCGGGACGGACGTGCCCCCGGGGCGGAGCGACTCGAAAAACTGGGCCTGGAATATACTGCACTGCCTTTGGCTGGTACTTCGGAAGACGTAGCTATGATGATCGCGGATGACAAAGGGGCAGAGCTAATTGTGGCGGTAGGTACCCACATGACGTTGGTCGAATTTTTAGACAAGGGCCGTGCCGGCATGGCTTCCACCTTTTTGACCCGCTTGCGGGTAGGCAGCAAACTGGTGGACGCTAAAGGAGTGTCCCGGCTGTACCGCAAAGATGTGTCCAATTGGCAGCTGACTGGTTTGGTAACAGCGGGCCTGGTGGCCTTGTGGGTAGCGTTAGCGGCTACCCCCTCCGGGCAGACGCTATTAGGTTTGACGGGCGCCTTTTTCGATGACGCCTGGGCGTGGATAAGGAGTTTGGTGGGCGGATGATCAACTTCCGATATCACGTAGTTTCCCTAGTAGCGGTGTTTATTGCCTTAGCTGTGGGTATCGTTTTGGGGGCTGGCCCGCTCAAGGAACCCATTGGGTCTACGTTGGCGGATCAAGTTGATTCACTGCGTTCTGACAAAGACAACCTTAGAGCTCAGTTGGACGCTGCCGCCGGGCGCCAGGAATACGCCAATTCGGCTTTTGAGGCTTTAGCCCCCCAAGCTTTGGAAGGCCTGCTGGAGGGGCAAAAGGTAGCGTTGGTCACCATCGGCCCACTGTTGGAGGACCGGGTGGCTGCGCTGGGAGCGGGCATCGATTCAGCGGGTGCTACTTTGTCCGCCCGGATACATATGGAGGATGAATACTTCACTGGCGAGCCCGGTCCACGCCGTGATCTGGCCCGCAAGATGGAACCCTTGCTGGAGAGTGTCGAAGTCAACGAAGGCGGTGACCGAGCGGTCATCGCCCGCGGACTAGCGGCCGCGTTAGGGCCGTTGCCGAAGGACTCGGCTAAGGACTCAGCAGAGGAGCTAACGCTTCCGGGGAATTCCGCCTCTCCTCCGCCCAGTCCCACTCCGACTCCCACTCCTGATCCAGCCGCGGTTTGGTCCGTTTTGGAGGAATCGGGTTTAGTGACCGGATTTAGTGAAGGGGACTCTACCTTGGTGGTGGTTTTAGCTGGTCCGTACCACCAAGACCCGGCCGCTATCAAATCTTCTGGAATTGCTGTTTCCCGAAACGAGGCCTGTGTAGGGGTGGTGCAAGCCTTAGTTAAAGCCAGTCTTCCCACAGTAGTGAGTGGCCCGGATCAGGCTGAGGAAGATCTAGTACATCGAATTGGCCGGCTGGAAGAATTGGCGGCCACGGTTTCTACTGTTTCCTCGCCCTTGCCGGATGGGGAAGCGATTGCTGCACTGTGGGCAGGAGCCGGCGAACTGTTGGGACACCACGGTAAATATGGTTTAGGAGCGGATTTACCGCCTCTGCCGCCCTACCGTCCGGCACCAGTGGAAGAACCATCCAGTACCGATCCCAGTGACGGGCCGTCCGTTAATGCCATAGGGGTAGGCAGTGCCGCGGCGGAAGGAACCTAAATGCGAGCCTTAATTAGGCGTGGTGTTACCGCCGTGGTGGCTGGAACTGCCACTCGGCTTGCCGCCCGGCAGATTGAGCCGAACCGGGAATGGCGCCGGGAAAACTACCGTAACCGCGAGGTAGACCTCCGCGGTGGCCTAGCCGTATTGACTGGTCTGTTGGCTGCCGTTGGGCGCACCCAGGTGCCCGGTGCTGCTCTAGCGGTGGGTGCCGCTGGCGCGGCCGGCCTAGTGGATGATCTAGCAGGAGATGCCAGCGCCCGCGGTTTGAAAGGCCATTGGGATCAGCTCACCCAAGGCCGGATTACCACCGGAATGGCAAAGCTGGGAGTAATAAGTTTGGGGGCGCTTTGGTACGCCTGGTCTAACTCTCGCTCCAGCCAGCCGGGCCTGCGGCGCTGGTGGCAAATCGGCGTAGATAGTGTTCTGGTAGCGGGAGGAGCCAACTTGGTGAATCTGCTGGATCTGCGCCCGGGGCGTGCCCTCAAGGCTGCCGCGGCACCTGCTTTAGTATTGGCGGCTGGTGGTGCTCCCGGAGCGGAATTAGCGGCTGGGGTGGCGGCGGTGTGTGCGGCTGACGCTCCTGATGACCTTGGCGAACGCACCATGTTGGGGGATGCGGGAGCTAATGCGCTCGGTGCCGCTGTGGCCGTGGCCGCTACCCGTAGCTTGTCTCCAGGGGGCCGGGTGTTGGCCGCAGTGGGGGTAACTTCTTTGATTTTGACCTCGGAAAAAGTGTCTTTCTCGCGGGTGATTGCATCCCATCCGGTTTTACGTTGGCTGGATCAAGCCGGACGGGTGGAATGAGGCGCACGGCTGCCGGGGTGGCCGGAAGTGCCGCATTGATCGCTGCTATTACCACGCTGGCGCGGATAGTAGGGTTCGCCCGCTGGGGGGTGTTCTCGGCCGCTGTGGGCTCAACTGCGGTGGGATCTGCCTACGCGGCCGCCAACGCTTTGCCTAACGTACTGTTTGAAGTGGCAGCCGGAGGAGCGTTGGCAGCGGTAGCAGTGCCCTTGTTGGCGTTACCACTGGCGGAACGGTTGCAAGAACAAGCCTCTCAAACCGTTTCAGCGTTGGTGACGTGGGCCTTGCTTGTTTTAATCCCGCTGGGTGCTTTGTTAGCTTGGGCGGCAGCCCCCATTGCCAGTTGGTTGTTGGAAGGTGACTTGGAAGCCGCCCATCCTGGAACTCTCCGG
>JAISMT010000080.1 GCA_031276585.1 Bifidobacteriaceae bacterium | reverse complement strand
CGGGAGCCCTTGAGTATCCGCGTTACCACTGGTTTGACCGGCAAATCATCCGGTTCATTATGCACATCACGGACGGCCCTACTGACCCTTCCCTCACAATCGAGTACACGGATTGGGAGCAAGTGAATACAACCGCTCAAACGTTTGCCCGTGAGGTACTCGGAACGCGTAATTAACCGCGTTCTGTACCTCTACGCTAACACCGGGTCAAGCAGAGACCGCTTCAAAGCGCATCCCTTATCAGTAGAGTGCCCGCTCAACTATCACGCAGCTTCAACAGCGTGGACGGCGGCATCGTAATTTGGCTCTCGGCCAATCACCGGTACCAATTCGGTGTAAACCACCCGCCCGGCGGCATCTGCCACTACCACCGCCCGAGCTAACAAACCCCGCAGCTCACCGTCCACCATGGTCAGGCCATAGTCCTTACCGAAGCTGGAGCGAAAAGCCGAGGCGGTAGTCACGTTCTCAATGCCTTCAGCACCGCAAAAGCGCCCCAAAGCGAACGGTAGGTCCATGGAGACACACAACACGTGGGCCTGCGGTAAGGCAGCCGCTATTTGGTTGAACCGCCGCACCGACGTAGCACAAACACCCGTGTCGATGGAGGGAAACACGTTGAGTACTAGACGGGAACCGGGGTAGCTAACGTCGGTAACATCGGACAAGTCATTACCCGCTAGCTGGAAAGAAGGAAGTTGTGCACCTCGGGCGGGCAAATCGCCCACTGTGGTCACGGTTTTACCATTGCGTGAAGTAGTTGCCATCCCCCCAGGCTAGCCGCTCGCCCGCCCCGTTCAATCAGCGCCCTCAGTCTGAGCCCCTAAAACACCAATTCACCACAGGCGCCGGGTGACCAAATCAGCCAGGAGACGGCCCTGCAAAGTCAAAACCACGCGTTCAGCAGCCGTCACCGTTACTAAGCCCTCATCTACCAAAGCCCAAACTTCGGACCGCGCGGTGGGATTCAGCTCATCCTAGGCCAAACCCTGGGCGGTACGGAGCCGCAACATTAGACGTTCCAAAGCTAACCCGGCGGCATCGGGCTGGTCATATCCCGCTACTGGTAACTGCCCTAGCTCCAGCTGCCGAGCATAAGCCTGCGGGTGTTTCACATTCCAGAACCGGGTACCGCCCAATGCCGAATGTGCCCCCGGACCTATCCCCCACCAGTCCGCACCGGTCCAATAACCCAAGTTGTGTCTAGAAGCTTGGCCGGGTAGGGCCCAGTTAGAAATCTCGTACCAATGCCTTCCGGAGGCTTCCAATAGTTGGTCCGCCAGCTGGTATTTAGTGGCCTGTTCGTCGGGGTCGAGCGAGCCGAGCTGACCCGCCCGAATCCGCCGCGCCATGGGCGTGTGGGGTTCTAAAGTCAGGGCGTAAGCGCTGATATGCCCCACTTCTAGGTCCAGGGCAGCGCGCAGGGACCGCTCCCAATCGGCCAAGCTCTCTCCCGGCGTTCCGTAGATCAAATCGACCGATGCCGCCAAGCCCAGCCGGTGCGCCCAAGACACTACCTGCTCCACTCGGTCCGCAGCATGGGTGCGGTCCAACGCCGCTAACACCGGCGCTACCGCAGACTGCATGCCGATAGAAATCCGCCCAAAGCCGCCTGCCGCCAACTGCTCCAGGTATTCCGCGTCCACCGAGTCCGGGTTAGCTTCGGTAGTCACCTCCGCCCCAGCAGCTAAACCGAATATCCGCCGCACCGCCTCTAGCAGCGTCACTAAGTCAGCAGCGGGCAGCAAGGTGGGGGTTCCACCGCCCAAAAAAACGCTCTGGGCCTCCCGGCCGTCTAAACCCCGCCGTTCCAGTTCTAGGGCCGCTAACTCCATTTCCCGGCTGGCGGCAGCAACAAAATGAGCCCGCTGCGCTGCGGGTGCCACATAGGTGTTGAAATCGCAGTATCCGCAACGGCGGGCGCAGTAAGGCACATGGATATAGACCTGAAAAGGAACGCTCACAGTGCCCCCTAGCTTATTTCTGAGCCGCCGATTGGAGGCTTATTTCTGGGCCGCCGGGTCAGAGACCAAAGCCGCAATGAAAGCCTCTTGGGGGATCTCTACCCGCCCAATAGTTTTCATGCGCTTTTTGCCTTCCTTCTGCTTTTCCAAAAGCTTACGTTTACGGGTTATATCACCGCCATAACACTTGGCCAACACGTCTTTGCGTAGGGCCCGCACGTTCTCCCGGGCTATCACCCTAGAACCTACCGCCGCTTGGATTGGCACCTCGAATTGTTGGCGCGGAATCAGCTTGCGGAGCCGCCCCACCATCATCACACCATAGGCATAGGCTTTGTCTTTATGCACGATGGCGGAAAATGCGTCTACTTGTTCACCTTGCAGCAAGATATCCACTTTGACTAGGGCGGCTTCCGCGGTCCCGTCGGGTTCGTAATCCAGCGAAGCATAGCCCCGGGTGCGAGATTTCAGGAAGTCAAAGAAGTCGAAAACAATCTCCGCTAACGGCAGGGTGTAACGCATTTCCAGCCGTTCTTGGGAAAGATAATCCATACCTAGCAGCGTGCCGCGCCGCTGTTGGCATAGTTCCATGATGGCTCCGGTGAACTCGGAGGGAGCCAGAATGGTGGCCTTTACTATGGGCTCGGCTACGGTAGCGATCTTGCCGGAAGGGAATTCAGAAGGGTTAGTGACGCGGTGTTCCGAACCATCTTCCATGGTCACTTGGTAAACCACGTTGGGGGCAGTCGAAATCAGGTCCAACCCAAATTCGCGTTCTAACCGTTCCCGGATTATTTCCAAATGCAGTAGACCCAAGAAGCCGCACCT
>JAISMT010000003.1 GCA_031276585.1 Bifidobacteriaceae bacterium | reverse complement strand
TGGTGGGTGGGTTTGCGGGTGTTGTGGTTGATTCTGAGTCCAGTAGTCCTTGTGCACGATTGACCTTGAAACGGTTTGGGTGTGTTTTGAGGTCAGTTGGTTACATGCCTGGCTGATGTTGTGTGGTGGTTTTGGTTGGTGGGTTTGTGTTTGGCCTGGTGGGTGGGTTGGCGGGTGTTGTGTTTGATTCTGAGTCCAAGTAGCTCTTGTACACACTTGACCTTGAAACGAGTTGGATGTGCCTTGAGGTCAATTGGTTACACACCTCGCTGATGGCGTCGTTTGGCTGGAGTTGGGGGCAGGTGTTTGTGCAGGTGGACAGCTTAGGGTTCTGAATCTACTTAAATCCGCTGGGCCGCAGTTAGACGCCTTGCTGGGACCACCAGGCCAACAGTTCCTCCCGGGCTGCCTGGGGCCCCAACGGCCCGCGTTCCATGCGCAGGTCCAGGAGATATTTATAAGCCTGGCCTACTGCTTTGCCGGGCGGAAGCCCCAGGATTTCCATGATCTGGTTACCGTCCAGGTCCGGCCGGATAGCTTTCAGTTCTTCCTCAGCCGCTAGCTCTTGAATCCGCTGTTCCAGATCGTCATATGCAAAAGCGAGCCGTTCCGCTCGTCGCCGGTTTTGAGTGGTGCAATCGGCCCGAGTCAGGCGGTGTAAACGTTCCAACAGCGGTCCGGCATCGGCCACGTAACGGCGAACGGCGGCATCGGACCAGGTGCCTTCCCCGTAACCATGGAAACGTAAGTGCAGCTCAATCAGCCGCGTAACATCCGCGATAGTGGCTTTATCGAAACGTAACGCCCGGAGCCGTTTACCAGCCATTTTTGCGCCCACTATCTCGTGGTGGTGAAAAGACACCACACCGCCTGGTTCAAAACGCCGGGTAGCCGGTTTGCCGATGTCGTGCAGTAACGCTGCCAGCCGCAACACTAGGTCGGGGGCGGGTACCGGGCCGTCCGGACCGGTTTCTAGAGCCATGGCTTGGTCCAACACGGTTAAAGAGTGTTCGTAGACGTCTTTATGGTGGTGGCCTGCATCGATGGCGAGTTGCAAGGCTGGTAGCTCCGGTAAAACTTGATCCGCCAAACCGGTGTAGACCATGAGTTCTAGGCCGCGCCGGGGCTGGTCTGCCAGCATTAACTTGGTTAGTTCGGCGGTAATGCGTTCAGCGCTCACTATTTCCAGCCGCTCTGCCATGGCTGTGATAGCGCTCAAAACGGGTTGGTCTACGTCGAACCCGAGTTGGGCGGCGAAGCGTGCGGCGCGCATCATCCGCAACGGGTCATCATCAAAGGACTGGGTAGGGACAGCGGGCGTGCGCAGCAGGCGGGCTCCTAAATCGCTGAGCCCACCATGAGGGTCAACAAACCGCAGCTCCGGCGCTAAACGGATAGCCATAGCGTTAACGGTGAAATCCCGCCGCGACAAATCGCCTTCCAGGGAATCACCGTAGGTGACTTGAGGTTTGCGGGAATCTGTCTGATATTCCTCGGTGCGGTAAGTGGTGATCTCTACTACATCGGAACCACGCCGGCCAGCAACGGTGCCGAAGGCTCGCCCCACTTCCCAAGTTTTGTTAGCCCAGGGGCGCAGAATCTCGAGGGTGCGGTCCGGTGGGACGTTGGTTGCAAAGTCCAGATCCTGAATGGGGCGCCCTAAGAACAAATCCCGGACTGGCCCGCCCACTAGAGCTAACTCGGCTCCTTGAGCAGCAAAGACTTTGGCTAGGGATAGTGCCGCGCCGGGCAACTGGTCTTTACTGAACCGCTTAGCTCCAGACACGGTGCTCCAGCTTAGCGCTTAGTTGCACCCCGAGAATCTTCTCGCTGTGCCCCCAAAGTCTCCTGGCTGTGTTCGAAATTTTTCTACGGCAAGATTCTGAGCGGGGAAATTCGATTCGGGTGTCGAATCCTTTTTGATCCAAGTGGCCTGTGGCGCCGCAGCGGAGGCAGCGTGGCCGGGTTTACACCAGCTGTGGGCTTAATGCGGAAGATAAGCACTAGCTGGAGTGGTTAAAGTTGCGCCACCTTCAGTGAAGCCAAAAGGGGAAGCTATGACCAGATTAGAGAGCATGCTCGGTAGGCTGGAACTCATGGCCTCGCAACCTCGTTCCACGCAGTTGGGGCGGTCCCTCCCGGTGGTGGAGGAAGTCTCGGCTGGCGGACTGGTGGTGGACGCCATCGGCGGGGTGGCTCACGCGGCGGTAATAGCGCGCCGTAACCGGGGGGGACGCTTGGAATGGTGCCTCCCCAAAGGCCATTTGGAACAAGGTGAAACAGCTCCAGCGGCAGCGGTGCGGGAGATTCACGAAGAAACGGGGATAGTGGGGCAAGTGATCCGCCACCTGGGGAGCATCGACTACTGGTTTTTGAACCAAACCCACCGGGTCCACAAAATTGTGCATCACTACCTGCTTTCGGCGCAGGGGGGAACTCTGACGGCAGAAAATGACCCCGATGCGGAAGCAGAAGTTGCTGAATGGGTGCCGTTACAACAGTTGAAAGCACGGTTGGCTTACCCCAATGAACGCCGCTTAGTGCAGGTGGCTAGCCAACTCCTGGATGGCCCTAGATGAAGCGCTTGTGGCGCGCTTTGCTCGGCGCTCTCCTACCTTTACTGCTGGTCACTCTTGGTGTTCCGGCGGCGGCTGCCTCGGCAACGTTCCCAGCGGCTACACCCGTTTCCGCCCCAACGGTACCCCACACTGCCACCGAAAAAGCCGAGCTTTCCATCACTTACGCCACTCCGGTCCTAACTAGTCCGGACCAAATGTTTACCGCTACCGCAGTGGTGCACAACACCGGTTCAGAAGCCGTGAACGGGTATGTTCGGCTAAGAGTGGCTAATGATCTGTTTACGGACCGTACCCAATTGGAGCAGTGGGCTCAAGCCGGAACCGACACAGCGGTCGATGACGCCTGGTCGGTGCGGGACAGCAAAAGCCGCGAGCGGCTAGAGGCCGGGGAAAGCCGGGCTTTTACCTTGGAAGTCAGCGCTAAAGAGTTAAGCCCGGGGGTGCCGGTGGCGGAAATGGAATGGGGGCCACGGGGCATACTGATGGATTTTGAAACCCTGCAAGGCTCGTTGGCTGCCGAACGAACCTATGTGGTTTATGCACCACCTGAGACCGTGAAGACAACGGTGAACCTAGCGGTGACTGCCGGTTTAACCGCGGCCCCGGGAGAAGAACGGGAAAAGACCTTTGCCCGTTTGGATGAGGTAGTTACAGCCACTAAAGAGCCCTGGATCGGGTGGCTGTTGGACCCTGCACTGCTGCAATCCACTCAGTCCCCGGGCATAGATCCAGCGGATCATTTGGTTCAAGCCGTAAAACTAGCGGCGGAAGAGGGTAAAGCGGTGTATTCCCTGCCCTACCAGGATCAAGACCAGATAGCTTTAGCTCAGGGGGGTGCCGGTGGGGCCCGGGTATTAGCTTCCGCTCAGGAGTTGAGCCGGTCCAGTTTGGAAAGTGCTCTAGACCCGGTAACGGAATTGAAAATCGCCGACGATTTAGCTTGGACAGCGTACCCCGTGGATGCCGCCACTCTAAGGTTTATAGCTGCCGGTGGAGCTAGCGCTGTGGTTCTGCCGCCGGAACAGTTTCCCACTACCCCCACCGATTCCGTGGTCCAGGCCGAGGGGCTCCGGATTGCCCCTAGCGATCCATTTTTGACCGATCTATTAACCGACCCTACTGACCCCCTCGCAGCCAATACGGCACTAGCACATTTCGCTTTCATAGCTTTGAATTCCCCGGCGGGCCAAGTGCCAGCCTCCGTTACGGTGGCGCTACCCCGTGGCTGGGTCCCTACCACCGGCGCTCGCAACCTTTTAACCGAATTAGCTGACTGCCCTTGGGTAAAAGCAGTTCCCCTGGCGGCAGTGTTGAACCAACCGGTGGCCTCGGCCCCGGCGTTGGATACTCCATTGAAAGCTGCTGGACCTCCGCCGGAACAGAACCGTGCCTTACTGGAAGCAGCAGATCAACAGATTGCTTTTGCTTCATTAACCAACAATCCGCAGGCCTACTTGGCCCGTACACTGCCTCCGCTCTTAGCGCCCTTCTCAAACGCCACGGCAGCGGGTGCGCCCCGGGCCCGAGCCGCCGAGGCTGCTTTGGCAGAGAGTGCTACTGCCGTGCCTCCGGTCTCGGTAGTGGCGGGGAGTGAAGTCAACTTGATCAGCGATGACGGCCGGGTGCCGGTGGTAGTGGAAAACTCTTCCAACGAGTCAGTCTCAGGGTTGGTAGTCAAGCTAACCGCCCAGACCGGTGCATTGCGTATTGAGCAACCAACGGCGTTGGATCTAAAACCAGGTCAGTCTGTTACCGCCCGCGTACCAGTGCATGCGGTAGCTAACGGCGTCTGGCAAGTTCGGGTGGAACTGCTGGACCAGAAGGGTTCGCCAGTGGCTAAACCAGCTTCTTTGACTATGCGGGTCCGGGCCGAATGGGAAGGTATCGGAACCATGGTGGTGGGCGGGATTTTGGCGTTGGTGCTGGTGTTTGGGGTGTTCTCAACGGTTCGTAAGAGACGTTTAGCGAAGGGTAACCCCGGTGCTACCGTCGAGGAGGCCCAGTGAACGCAAGCGGCCGGTCTCCTCGAAAGTCGTTAGCGGCATCGACCTTTTTGATGGCTGGTGGGACTGCCTTTTCCCGTTTCACTGGCTTGGTGCGGGCGGGTTTGTTGGGGGTGGCTTTTGGTGGGGTTAACGCTGCGGCTAACGCCTTCGACGTCGCTAATACGTTACCCAGTTTCTTTTACACCATCTTGGCGGAAGGGGTACTCAATGCGGTGCTGGTGCCGCAGATAGTGCGGGCCTTTGCGCGGGGCCAAGGCCGAGATTACGTGGACCGGCTGCTGACCATAGCTACTTTGCTTTTGGCGGGTTTGACTCTGCTGCTCACGGTGAGCGCAGGCTGGTGGATTGGCTTGTTTACCCACGAGTGGGGGGCCGAAAAACTAGCTCTAGCCATAGTGTTTGCCTACTGGTGTCTACCGCAGGTGTTTTTTTACGGCCTCTATGCGCTTTGGAGCCAAGTACTAAATGCGCGTAACGCTTTTGGAACGGTGATGTGGGCCCCAGCCGCCAACAACATAGTTTCGATAGCCGGTTTCATCGTGTTTATTGGTGTTTTTGGCCGGTACGATGACGCTGGCTTGGCTCCCGGAGTGTGGCGCACTCCCGAGGTAGCTTTGTTAGCCGGTACCGCCACCTTGGGCATTGTGGTGCAAGCACTGATTTTGCTGATCCCGATGGCTCGGATGAACTTGTTTCCGCGCTGGCGTTGGGGTTTTAGAGGTTTTGAACTAGGCCGCGCTGCCCGCATGACTGGATGGACCGCCCTGTCTCTGCTGTTCAGCCAGGGTACTTTGGCACTGGCGATCCGTTTGGCTTCAGCTGCTCATGAAGCGGGAGGGGGCCAAGTAGTGGCCTCCAACGCCATCCTCACGTTTGCTTTGACCATTTATATTTTTCCGCACTCGTTGGTAACGGTTTCTTTGACCACCGCCCTGTTTACCCGCATGAGCGAACACGTGCAAAGCGGGGATATGCGGCGGGTGCAAGCGGACCTGTCGTTAGGGATCCGGACCACCAGTGTGTTTAGTTTTTTATTTACTGCCCTGCTGGTGGTGCTGGCCTTACCGTTGTGCCGCATGCTCCAGCCTGGGCTATCTTTGGTGGCGGTAGAAGCTTTGGTGGCTCCGGTCGTGGCAATGTCTTTAGGGTTGGTTCCTTTAGGTATGACCCTATTAGTCAAACGGGTGTTTTTCGCTTTGGAGGACGGGCGTACCTTGTTAGCTCTCCAGATTCCAATGTCTTTGCTGTTTGCGGTGTTCTCGTTGGTTAGCTTCTGGTTTTTGCCACCCGCGTGGTGGGTAACTGGCATCGGTTTAGGACAAACTCTGTCCTTCCTGGCGGGGGCCGTGCTCCGCCTTACATCTCTACGGGAGCGTCTGGGCGGGGTGGATGGCCGTCGGCTCGCTTGGACGCATGCTCGGGCGGCTGCCGCAGCCGTACTGACCGGCGAGTTAGGGTGGTTGATTTTAGGCTTGTTCCCAGGCCGCGGTGCCTCCTACATTGGTGCTTCGCCACTGGTTTTGTTCATAGTGGGGTGCAGCATGGTTCTGATCTACCTGGTGTTATTGCGGATACTGGGTGTTACCGAGATCAGTGACTTTTTGCGTAGTCCTAGAGGGACTTTACAAACCAAATACACTCGGCAAAGCCTTCTCCCAGTAGGTGTTCCGAGTCAGAAAACTTGACTTGAAGGCCGAGGTCCAAGTCCCTCAGTGATCTAGAAGGCTCCACAAAATCTCTTCGCTGCGCTCAGATCTTTTGCGAGGACCCCGAGGAACACCCCACAAAATCTCTTCGCTGCGCTCAGATCTTTTGCGAGGACCCCGAGTTCAAGAAAAAGTCGGCTCAAGTTTCAAGATTTCAGCCCCTAGCGGGGCTAGTGATCTAGATCATTAACAGTGTTTGTCTTCTGCGTTTCCGTAGTTCAGTGCCTTAGGTTGACCGGGTTAATCACGGCGGAACGCGTTAACCCACCGCGTTTCTAGGCCCCGTAGGGTGTTTCTCATGGTGTGGCGCCGCTAGTATGGGCGAGACTACCTGGAACCAATAAACGGGAGTAACCAACACATGGATTCGGCTTTGCCACGCCCCCCGCTGGGCTCGGGCGACCTGTTTATGGGTCGCTACCGCCTGGATGCCGAGTTGTTTTCTAATCTCCCGGGCGCTTGGCGTTTCAGAGCCACCGATAAGATCCTGGCTCGCCAGATCGACGTGTATCTGCTGACTGGACCCCGCACCGAAGACGCCATCGACGCTGCCCGGCGGGCTGCTTTACTGGATGACCCGCGGGTGGCGCGGATCATAGACGCCGGTTCGTATTCTGGAACCAGTTTTGTGTTGACAGAAGCTTTAGAAGGCGTCTCACTGGCGGATGTGGGGCCGTTGCATGCGGCCCAAGCCCGGGCGGTTGCAGGGGAGGTGGCTTCCGCTCTGGCAGCAGCAGCCCGAGTCGATGTGCACCACCTGTCCCTGAGCCCAGAGCTAGTGTTCTTAGGGCAGGGCAACTCCGTTAAGGTGAGCGGAATGGCTTGGGATGCGGCGCTGCGGGGAATCGCGGATTTAGATCCGG
>JAISMT010000232.1 GCA_031276585.1 Bifidobacteriaceae bacterium | reverse complement strand
GTCGCTTATGGCCTCTTGGCCGGTGGGGTGGGTGCAGCTATCAAAGCCAGTGGCATTAACCCAGCCGGTGCGGCCAATAACCTTCCCGAATGGAAGTTTGTTTTAGGGTTAGCCGGTTCGGGGCAAAGCAACAATGACATGGCGGTCTTAGATCCGTATGGGTCCACGCCCAAACCTGGCACTCGGGAATTGGCTCGCGAAATGGTTGAACGTAACATCCGCCAACTCCCCCGAACTTGGGGGCTAGTGATCAAAAGACAACTAATACGCCTGTGGACCCAAAATGACACCGCAATTTGGGCGTTCAATCCCCTGGTGGCGGACCGTCACGCGTACGCTATCCCGGACCGCGAAACCACCCCCCTAGCTCACTACTGGGTCATGGGAGAACGTGGGTTCTTTGTGCCCGTGGTTTTCTGGGCTGGGTTTGGTGTAGTGCTATTGGGCCGCGACCGCCGCTGGAAATATGGCGCCACCTTTTTGGTGTGCTTTGTCGCCATCTATTCTTTGACGCACCTAACCATCGAAGCTCAAACTCGCTACCGCTACTTGGCAATGCCAGCCATCTATACTTTGGCTGCTCCCAGCTGGTTCTGGCTGACTGGCGAACGGCGCCGGTCCCGTTTATTCGCTAACCAAGCCAATAATGCTGCAATCACCAACAAGTAGGTGACCAGCCCGGGTTGGCAGTATCGCAGTGAGGTGCTCAACGAACCGTTGGTGGCCTGGTAGATCATGCCGCCCGCTAACGCACCAAAAGCCAAGTGAGATTCCACCTGGCGCCAACAGACCACCAAACCAACTAGTACCAAGGCTATACACACCAACATAGACTGATCGGCTTTCCAGAACAGCTCAAAATCACTTTTCAGCACTCGGTATAGTTGGCCCGGCATGGCCCAGATTGCGTCTTTCACTCCAGCGGTACCGGTCATTCGCTGCATTTGAGAAGTTTGGTCAAACGGATAGCGGACCATCTGATAAAGCTGGCAAGCTGCACTCACCCCCACCACCACAGACGATGCCGCCAACCAGCTGTTACGAACCCGTTTAGTTCTAATCCACTCCCCCACCCACACCATAAAGAACGCACCCGCTGGAATTAGCATCGCTTGTCGAGTGAAAGCCAACAGCACGGTGCAGACACCAGCCGCCACCAACCAAAGCCAGGCCCCACGGGACGGACGGAACCGGCGGTAGCACCAAACAGCCCCCAAGGTGAGAGCTAGCCAAAACGCTGTCAACACCTCGCACAATGGCCCCAACTGCTGCCAAATCCAATGCTGACATTGCAACACCACCAACATGGTGGCCAACCCCACCAGCATTCCGTAACGGACCCGCAACACCCAAGCGGTAGCAAAATAAATCAACGTGGTAGCCACAAAGGGAACCACCAGAAGACCTTCATAACCCCAGAGGTACACAAAGGGGGCGGACAGTGCCGGGTAAACCACCCGGGGCGCTACCAAAGTCCAGTTAAACAACATGTCGGCATCGGGACTGCCCCAACCTTGTCTCTCGGCAAAAGCTTGAACTAGTTGGTGGGCTTCAGTTTGGGAGTAGCCGGCGTAATACAAGGCCCGGCCGTAGTAGTACATCGAATCGGGAAAGACCAAGTGAATGGTGGTGAAAGCGTAAACCACCGCGAAGCCAAACAAGCCTGCAATGATCCCCCAGTACACCACCAGACGTGCAACGGACGGCCAACCGCCGGGCGGCAGCAGTGGTAAAGCCCACCGGGCCCCACCCAGACCGCCACGCCGGGGACGGGTTGTTTCAACCTCCGGCGGTACCGCAGTTGACGCCGCTGAATCTGGCTGGATATTACTCACTGCTAAACCCACTTCTGCCTCCCAAAAAGCTTTTTACCCGGTCATAGGATAGGAGTTAGCCACGTCAACACGGGTTGCGGAGCGTAGCCAATCCCTACGTTCCTAATTGGCTTTGACGCGTATCAACGGTATTTCCATCTCTGGAGCGGTCAAAGAACCGTGTTGGCCTACCATCTGAGCTGGGGCTTGGCCTTGGCTGGCGGTGTCTACCACTGTGGCCCGGCCCGCCATAGCCACTACGACATCGCCCAAATAGGGCAATACCCGTTGTTCCACCTGACCAAATAGTCCCTGTGCTACCGCTTGCTCCCGGGTCAATACCCAAGCAGCAGCGCCCAGAAATTCAGCCCAACGCTCAGCCACCGCTTGCGGCTCGTTGGTGTAGAGATGCACCGCACGCGCTTCACCTGCTACTAAATCCACTTGAGCGGCCAACGTGGGCTCTTGGGTCACATCCCATTGCGGTGCCCCGGTCACGTCAATCATCCCGTGATCAGAGGTGACCCAGAGTTCCCATCCGGGGGGCAGTTGCGCCGCCAACTGCTGTAGGGAATGGTCTAACTCTTCCAAGGCGGCCGACCAAGCCACTGATTCCCACCCTTTAGCATGGCCTACCTTGTCTAGGTTGCCCCAATAGAGATACAGCAAACCGTTAGTTTCTCGCATCGCTTTGAGTGCTATTTCTACTTTTGACGCCGCCTTCTTCGAAGCCGAACGAAATTGGGCTCCCCGTAGCGAAGATAAGGTCAAAGCGGAATTCTGAAAACGCGATTCCCCGATGAAGGTAGCCGGGTACCCAGCGGCGTTTAAGCGTTCAAACCAGGTGCGGTGTGGCTGCCATTGTTCTGGAACGGTGGGGGTATCCCACTTGATCAACGTAGCCCGTTGCCGGGTAGCTGGATCTCGGAGTGAATAGCCAGCTAAACCAGTACAACCGGGGGGAAGTCCCGTCCCAAAAGTACCCAATGAAGCCACCGTGGTGGAGGGAAACCCGGTGCGTAAACGTTCCCTAGGTGCGTTCCAGCAGAAAGGCGCGTGACCCCGGCGCTGCTCCAAATTGGACCAACCCAAACCATCGGCCAACACCAGTAAAACGCCAACTGCTTCGGCTTCATCGGGCGGTGTTTCACTCTCAAGATTTACACCCAATACGTTTAGAGCCCGGGGAATCACTTGTGCCAGCGAGCCCTCACCATAAGCGGGTGGGGTAACCCAGCCGGGTAACTCCGCCCCTGTAATCGGTCCAGGATTTCCTGGTAGCCCCAGACCGGGGGATGCCTCGTTTCCCACCGAACCGCCCTACACACGCCCGGCGGTGGCAGCAGATAAGGATTGGGTAAACCACACTAAACATTCAGTTGCCGCCGCTCCCACCGCTTCGGTGTTGAGTTGCATCAATACATCTTCGCTGGTCATAACACCAGCATAACCATG
>JAISMT010000076.1 GCA_031276585.1 Bifidobacteriaceae bacterium | reverse complement strand
CCCCGTGGTTCGCGATCCCGTCCACCGCCCCAACGCTCCGGTTGTCTACGGTTACTGCGCTCGGGTTGTTCCCGGTTGTCGTGTTCCTGCGCCTCGCTCAAATCCCTAACCTTTCGCCTGCTTCAATCCGGGCACCGCGAGCCCAAGCAGCGGCCTCCATGTGCGTATGTCCAGCTGGAGCTACTTGGCCTAAAACTAAGACACCCGGAGCTGCTCCCACCAGTACTCGTTTCTTTTCCACCCATAGTTCGCCGGGCCTCAATGCGACGGGTCCACCAGCACCTGGATTACCTGATGTGTCTAAAAGCCCCGGGGTAGCGTCTACGACCAGCGGCATTACTGGTCCCAGTTTGATACGTTGACCTCTAAACCAAGTCCAAGCACCTGGATCCGGGAAACAAGCCCGCACTTGGCGGTCCACTGCCCAGGCTGGAACGTCCCAGGTAATTTCAGCGTCAGCTGAGGTGATTTTGCTGGCGTAAGACACGGCATCGGGCGGTTGGTTTTGGGGTCGAGCTTGACCGGAAGCTATCAGGTCTAAGGTCTGTTTTAGTAAGACGGCTCCGTGGCGGCCCAAGTACTCCAAAACCTCGCCTGAGGTGGCGCGGGGTGGCAATTCATAGGTCATCACCCCGTAGATGGGGCCTGCGTCCAGTTCCCGCACAATCCGGAAGGTGGTGGCACCGCTGATGGCGTCCCCCTGCCAGATGGCATGCTGCACCGGGGCAGCACCCCGCCAAGCTGGCAGTAGCGAAAAATGCAGGTTGATCCACCCTTGGGGCGGGATATCCAGTGCTGTTTGCGGCAGTAAAGCGCCGTAGGCCACCACTGCGACCACATCGGGAGCCAGCTGGCGGAGTTGCTCCAAAAACTCGGGGTCTTTAGGGTGGGCTGGCTTCAATACTGGTAACCCCAGCTCCTCCCCTTTTAGCGCCACTGGTGAAGCAACAACACGGCGGCCCCGGCCGGCGGGGCGGTCTGGCCTGGTAATCACGCCCATGAGCTTGTGGTCTGAAGCGGCCAGAGTTACTAGGGAAGGAATAGCCACCTCGGGGGTTCCAGCAAACATGATGCGCATCGCCTATGACCCTAGCCCACTCGAGGCCCAAAGCTTTGACGTTTGGCTTAGGTTTCCCTTCACCTGAGGTGGAACCTAGGGGTCCTTAGTCCAAGGCTCCGTCTACCTCTACCCGGACCGGTCCTCCAGTACGGGCCATGGAACGAGCCCTAATGGCTGCTCTCACCTCTGCCACTCCTTGTTGTGCTACTGGTAGCGGGAACAGCAGCACGGTTTGCGCCGGACCGGGAATGGTGCGGGTGGTTTCAGGTAGCCGGGCCCGAGCTAGGAGGTCCGCCACGTCTGGCCGTTCTCCCCGGCACACCACCGCTTTGGACCAGGGCGGCAACCCCAACTCCCGTCTCTCCTCTAGTTCACGGGCCGCTAAACCAGCCGGGTCCCAACGCACTAACGCTTGGGCGGCAGCCCCACCCCCTGCCCCCACCAAGATCACAGGAGCACGCGGACGCACCAAAACGGCAGCCCCCATCCAGATCCGCAACGCATCCACGGTGGCGTCAAGCTGGGGCCGGGCAGCCCACGCGCCGCCATCCAATAGAACCCCGGCGGCGTAGCCACCTTTGGTGGCGGGTTCCGCTCCCGGCGTAGCCAGGACCAATTCGGGAGAACCATCGTGCCCCCCCATCACCCCCGGTTGCGCGGCTGAACGTTTCACCGGTACCTCAGGGAAAGCTCGGGCCAACTCAAATGCGGTACGGGCTAAACCATAGACTTCGTGTTCCGCACTGGGCACCTGTACTAACACCGGGCCGTCAGCTAAACCTCGCCGAACCACCCGGAAAGCGGCTTCCGGGAAACGGGTATGGGCGGTGGCTCCCTCCCGGGCTAGGTCTTCCGCAGTGGGGGCAGCCACCCGGGGTACTGCTGCCCGCACCACCGTGCGTTCCGCAGCCACCGAACCCATCCACCCCGATTCAACCAATCCTTGGGCTTCCACCGTTCGGGCGTATCCGGCCAGCACTAGCGCCGCTCCTTCTTGCCCCGCCCGCACGGTCAGCACGGAGCGCGCATTCCCGTAAGGAGCATGGGGTTCCAGCAAAGCCGGGTCGCCATCATCCACCAATACCAACAAAACTGGACTGGCTAACGGCACATAGGCTGCCGCCCGGGTTCCTACCAAAACATCCACCGCGCCCGCTGCCGCCGCCCAGTAAGCTTCCAGCCGGGCCGCGGGTCCGTCCCCGGCTACCAGACGACCCGTCCGGAACTGCGGTGTCAATACTGATACCAGGTAGGCCACATCTTTTTCAGAAGGCGCCACCACTAACATCTGGCCACCCCGATTGATCGCTTGTCGTGCCGCCGCCACTAAACCGTTAGCCAGGTCTGGTCCGGGCAAGTAATTCCACACCACTCGGGGACCCGGTTGGGGAGCAGTTTCCGCTGCCCTACCTAACTGCCAGGCGGTGAGATTCGCGACAAATGGATTCAACGTAGAAGCGAACTCAGCATCCAACAACGTTTTGGCGGTTGGGGGCTGCGTGATAGGTGCTCCCGGCGGCACCGGTTCTACCAGTGGTGCTGATGGCGGCGGGCCGGGCGGTGCACCAGGGTTGAGCGCCGCAGCTTCCAACAAGGCTTTTTCGGTGGTCACATGAGCCGAGGGAATAGCTAACCGCAAAACATCCGCTACGGTGCCAGCTTGGCGAACCGCCACAGCGTTGGCTAAACGCCACAACCCGGGGGTGAGTAGCGGTAAACCGGAGGGAATCCGTTTCAAAGGCGCGAGTTTTCCGGGATGGTCAGAATGATCCCGGCGTTCCACAATGAAACCGGTTACGGCACGGCCACCAAACTGAACTGCAACCCTGACCCCCGGCCGGGCTACCGCATCCAGTTTGGCGGGAACTAAGTAATCAAAAGTGCGGTCCAGGTGGGGTGTGGACAGGTCTAATGTCACTGTGGCTACTGGTGCTGTGGCTGCCGGTTCCAGCTCGGTAGGCCTACGTTTCCGCCGTACTGGGACTAGCCCCGGTAACGTCCCCTGTTCAATCACCACACCTCAACGCTAGCGCTCCCCTCTGGCTGCATTACTCCCCACCAATTTTTACACCGTGAAATCCTCGTTAAAACCCAGAAGAAACCAAGTTTTGGCGCTCTGTGTCAGGTTTCCTACTGCACTGGGTTAGCGCTCGGCTATAGGGTGGTTTGGTGTCTATCGCAATTGCTGCTTTTGCCGGCTGGAATGATGCGGGTTCCGCCGCCACTGATGCCATCTCTTTTCTGGCGGAACAACTAGAAGCCGAGCCAGTTGCTTCTATCAATCCTGAGGAATACTGCGACTTCCAAGTCAACCGGCCCATTGTGCGCCTCGATTCCAAGGGTGTGCGCCGCATTGTTTGGCCTGCCACCGTGTTCCACCAGGCGTTTCTCCCTCCCGACCGGGATTTGTTTCTTATTTCCGGTGTGGAGCCTTCCTTCCACTGGCAGGCCTATATGGATGAGTTCATGGAGAACCTGGCTGATCTAGGAGTGGACCGGCTTTTCCTTTTGGGGGCTTTGTTGGCTGATGTACCCCACACCCGGCCGGTAAACGTACAAGTAACGGCGTCATCGCCCGAGTTTAGTGAGGAAGTGGGGGGGGAAGAGTCTTCCTATGAGGGGCCTACCGGCATTGTGGGGGTCCTTGCCGCCGAAGCCTTGGAGCACTACCAGGTGG
>JAISMT010000230.1 GCA_031276585.1 Bifidobacteriaceae bacterium | reverse complement strand
CTCGGCTCGTGAAACCCGCCAAGGCTGCCGAACCGCACTACACGCATTTCTTCCTCAGCGCCGTTCCCGATTTCTAGCGGTGTTACTGCTGGCTGGAGGGGCGGTGGCACTGGCGTTCCTGGGTTAAAACCCTCGGGAACCAAAACTGGGGCAAACGGTTATCCCGTTCCCTTTGCTAACCCGAGGGTAGGTAAATAATGCGCCTGCGTCTTAATGAAGAGAGGCAGAAGTGGCCGGCGATGATCGGGCGAGGAGAGCCGGAAGGACGCGAACGGCGGTGGCTGTTGGCGGCCGCTTACTACCCCAAAATGGTATTAGCGCTGTTCAGAATGGTGTCAGAGCCTCTATTTAGAGTGGCCAGCATGGAAACTGAGATGGAAACGCCCCGGACTAGCCCGGCGCTGGTACTGCGGACCAAGAAGCAACCCAAGATTGTGACTACACCCCAGGCATTAGCTTGGGCGCAGGAAAAGTCGCGACTAGTGAACTTTACGTATCTGGGAACAGCCGACCAAACCGCAGCCCGACGCTGTGTGGAAGCGCTGGGCCAGGTAGTTTTCTCCGGGCAGAGATATTTATACGCCTTTGACCGCGACCGGGAGCAGAATCGCATCTTCCGGCTGGACCGGATGGAACACGTCACGGTAACACTCAAACGGCACTCGGTACGGCCCTACCCCGAACCGGTTACACAGGTGAACTATGCCATGACCCGGCGTACCACTGGCTTGGCAGTAAGCGTATTACTGGCTAATAGTTCCCCTTTACTGCTGGAACCCGGTACGGTGAGTCCGGCCTGGCGCTTGGAACACCAAGCAACCCCCAAGGGGTGGACCCGTTTAGTTTTTTGGGCCCCGGACACTGCTAACGCTCTGGCTCGTTTGACCCGCTTAGACAGTCCCTGGCGGTTAGAAGGACCACCGGAAGTGACCAGCCGTTGGACTTCACTACTGCAGAATGCGGGGGTATCAACCGTTTGAACCCGTTTGACTCCGCCTGCCGCCACTGAACCCACGGTACACACTGTAAAAACGGACCAGTACCCATGACGGACAACCACCCCATCAACCCGGTGCTTTACCGGCTAATTGCACCCAGCTGGCTCCCAGGAGTAAGCAGTATTGTGGTAGAGATGAACGCACCCGCAGACACCACCAAGCCAATTCCTACCAATTGGCGCACTATCCAGCCCTGGCTGTCCCTGTTGGTGCGGCTGGGATTGGCGTTTATTGCGATTAGAGCCGCTATCCCCAAGTTTCAGGATTTGGCAGCCAGTCAAAGGTCGGTAGCAGCCTACGAGTTGCCGGTTCCAGCCAGCATCAACCAGCTGATTGGTGTAGGGCTACCCATATTGGAGCTAGTGGTGGCACTGTTGTTTATAAGTGGACTTCTGACCCGCTACACCTCAGTGATCTTCGGGGTGATGCTGCTGCTCTTCATAGCTGGGATTGCTTCAGCTTGGGCACGGGGCCTTAACATTGACTGCGGCTGTTTCAGTCCTGGAGGTGCGTTATCCGAAGGTGAAGTGGCTAAATACGGCCAAGAGATCCTGCGCGATGTGGGCTTCTTAGCTTTAACCGTATTCTTAACTCTCTGGCCGCAATCCAAGTTCTCGCTGGATGGCGCCATGGGGCTAGACCCCGTCCCTAAGGCAGACCCGATCAACACTCCCGATGCAGAAGAACAATAAGGACTGAAATGGCGCAGAGTAAAAGTAAGCCCACTAAAGCCGCAGCGCAGCAACTAGCCCGGCAGCAGGCCCGGGAAGAAGCGGCTCGTCTCAAAGCTGCCCAAGCTGCTAAAGAACGCCGCTTGAAGCTGATTTCGCTGGGCATTGGCTTAGGCATTGTGGTGGCTGCCGTAATAGTTGTGGTGCTGGTACTGCAGAACACTAAAGGACCGGGTTACGCTGATGTCGCCGCCAAACCGTTAGGTGCCAACGAGGCGGGTTCGCTGGTGATAGGCCAAGATTTGAAGCCAGGTGGTGCCCCCGCCGCTGGTGATAATGTGCCGGTGTTGCGTCTTTATTCCGATTACATGTGCCCAGGGTGTGGTGAGGTAGACCGCCGCTTGGCCACGAAGTTACAAGACCTGGCCTCCAACGGTGAAGTCAAGTTAGAAGTACAACCAGTCAGTTTTCTGGACCGCCTGTCTCAAGGGACCGACTATTCCACCCGAGCCGCTAATGCGGCCTTTACTGTGGCCCAGTACGCACCAGACCAGTTTTTGGCCTTCCACAACGAACTGTTTGCTTCCGATGTGCAACCCAAAGAAAACACCGAAGGCCTGTCCAATGAGAAACTGGCTGAGATAGCCCAAAGCCTGGGAGTTCCGGCCGACGTAACAGATCGCTTTGAAGCTGGCGAGTTCAATTCTTGGGTGGATTACACCACCGGTCAAGCCCAAAAACAACCCGTAGAAACCACACCTTCCATGTGGTTGGGCACCTCTGATGACGACCTGACGTTGATTGATAACCCTATTTCAATTGACTTGGATACCGCCATTGCCCGGGTCAATAAGGGTCAAGACCCCAACTAGATCGAGTGACGTTTTGAACCGAACAACAAATCCCGGGCCAACGTCAAAACCGGTTCAGGGAACCAAAGCAGCGCGGTTAAGCGGTACCGCAGAGGGGCCCCGTAAGCGTAAGTTGGCTCTAATTGGTGGAGCTTTGCTGCTGGTAACGGTGATTGCTGTAACACTGGCGCTGGTTTTGACTCAGAAGGGACAACAAACCCAGCCTCCCCCTTCACCTGCTCCCAGTAGTTCCGGTAACTTGGCGACTCAACCGCAAGGTGCGCAGGACAACGGCGGCATTTTGTTGGGCACTGACCTGGTACCTGGTGGTCCCGCACCTAACGCTGACGAGGTAGTTACTGTCCGTTTAGTAACAGACCTACTGTGCCCGGTATGTGCCACCTTCGAGGAGGCTCACGGGGCAGATCTAGCTAACAAAGCCCGGGCAGGAGAAATCCGGTTAGTGATCCACCCCGTAGCTAACTTAGTGCGATTCAACCAGGATTACTCCACCCGCTCCGCTCTGGCTCTTAATACTGTGGCCGCTTTAGACTCCGAACATTTCTGGGACTTCTACCAGTTGTTGTGGGAAAACCGACCTGCCGAATCCGATGATGGCGGCGACCTGACAAACCAAACCATCGCAGATTTAGCCCGCTCTGTGGGTGTGAACGAGTCCACCGTTTCGCGCCTAGTGGACTCCCCCGTGGCGCAATGGGCCGCTTGGTCTTCGGGGGAAGGCATGAAGCAAATCGGCGGGACCCCTGCGGTTTTCATGTCGGGACCCAAGGTAGAACCAGTGCTATGGGAAAGTTGGCTGGTTACTGGCACCGACCAGAACGGTAAAGAACAGTATTACAAAGGGGACTTAGACGCCGCCCTAACTAAGGTGAAGGCGGGCCAACCCCCAGACGGCCAGTAGAGTATTCCGGGACAACGGCAACGTTACCCGCCACCTTAGCTCAGTTGGTAGAGCTCCCGCCTTGTAAGCGGACGGTCATCGGTTCGAGTCCGATAGGTGGCTCCATTACGGCGAGCTGACTGCAAACACAGGCCGCCAGATAAAGGGGTACGAATAACCCAGTAAAAGGTGCGGCGCCGGATGCCCGCCCATTACCCCAAGCCGGGTTTAGTGCTCCCGGGTGAGCTCTACCGTGGCGAAAACCTTAGAAGCGCCGACCCCGGCATACACCCCTCGGATGGGCGCTATATCGTCATAATCCCGCCCTCTAGCCACCAATACGTGGCGACCCGCTATAGGAGCCAGATTGGTGGGGTCAAACCCCACCCAAGAACCAGAAAACCACTCCACCCAAGCGTGGGACTCAGCCTCAACCGTTTGCCCTAACGCGGGCTCGGTTTCGGGATGCATGTAGCCCGAAACATAGCGGGCCGGTATGCCCACAAACCGCAAAGCCCCCAAAACCACATGCGCTATGTCTTGGCAAACCCCGGAACCTTTAGCCCACACTTCAGCGGCCGTAGCTTCCACCCCGGTTACTCC
>JAISMT010000229.1 GCA_031276585.1 Bifidobacteriaceae bacterium | reverse complement strand
TGAAATAGTCCAAGGTATCCAACACGCTTTTCGGGACGGTCTCGAAGTGGCCTTTGTAGCCGCAGCGTTACCATCCGCTATTCAAGCCGTCACCAACGATGCCGCGATCACCTTTCTGCGCCGGGCCGAACGCTTCGCTTTAGGCCGCGTTGGGAGTAACGATGTAGCCGCCGCCCTCAGTGAGCCAATCAACCAATCTGGACGCTCTATCACCACCGAAGCCCTGGACTTAGCGGTGGAGGCAACTCAGGGCTACCCCTTTTTTGTTCAAGTAGTGGGACACCAAGTATGGGCGGTAGACCCTTCCAATCCAACCATTGACGCGGATCAAGCCCGCACTGGCACAACTCGCGCTGTAACTCGGGCTCACCGACTGTTACATCAACCCGCAGTTACTGATGCCTCGCCGCAAGACCAGGCGTTTCTACAAGCCATGGCCTTAGACAACGGACCCAGCCGCATTGCTGATTTGGCTAAACGGCTAGGCGTAACCACTAGCTACATCAGCCGATACCGAGCGCGCCTAATCACAGCCGAACTGATTGAACCAGCTGGCCACGGTCTAGTCCGCTTCGCCATACCCTTCCTAGCGGAATACCTCCGCAAGCATCGGCCGCTAGAACCCAACTGATCCGAGTGGTAGATCGCAATAATTACTGGTTACCACAGTTGTATGGCCACGAAAGATGGGTTTGTGTACACCTAGTACACTTGCTTCATGTCTGAGTACGTTGTCGAATCTATGCGCGAGGTCCGGGCCCATTTAGCCGATGTGGTGGACCGGGCACCCCTACAAGGAACCATCGTCACCCGGCGCGGGCGGCCTGCGGCAGCGGTGATCTCGATTGACACCCTGCGTCGATACCAGGAATTAGAAGAGCAAGAAATAAACCGGATCATTGACCATCGCATGGCCCAGGCGGAACCTGGCATTCCCCTAGAAGTTGTAATTGCGGAAGCCATCGCCCGAGATCAGTGAACCTCCCGCTGCCAACACCTCGAACTCAAAGTGGCGTACGGTCTTCCGGCCTGAAGCCCAAGTTGAACTACGGGCCATCCCTAAACCTATGGCCTTGCGAATCTTGGCTAAATTAACGGAACTGGAATCCAACCCTTACGGCTTCGGTTCAACTGCTTTGGTCTCTAACCCGGACCGCCGCCGCTTGCGAGTAGGTGACTACCGCGTCCTCTACACACTGGCCCACAATCAGCTGGTGGTATGGATAGTCCAAGTGGCACACCGCTCCGAAATTTATGGTTGAGTCCCCTAAGCGGCCCTAATCCAACAACCGAGCCGACATTCCGGTTTGGGTAACTAGTTGAGCCGCTTTCCGGTCGAAGGTGACAAACTCTTCTGCCCCCAGACGTGACCCCAGGTATGCGATGACGCCATCGGCAAAATCACCTCCGCGTTTCAAGAATGCTATGGCGTACTCCACTACCGGCTCGTCATAAACCACTTTAGGGTCTGCTAACAACTGGTCCAGTGCCTCTGTGATTTCTTCCGTTGACCGCCCGTAACCACGCCGCAAAACCCAAACAAACTCACACAAAACCGGTAGAGGCAGCGCCACCGTATGCGCATCTTGGAGGGCTTGCGCCGCTAGCTGGCTTTGTTCGGAATGGTCAACTATGGCAGCTCGCACCAATACGTTGGTGTCAACGGTGACCTTTATTGCTGGCCGGCCCAACCCTCGGCAGCGATCAGGTTCAAGTGATTTAGCGAGAGTGGTGCGGGCGCTTGACCTTACAAAACGCCGATGAACTGATCGATTGACCCCGAGTGGCGAGTACGCTGCAGTAGCGCTTGCCCGCCAGGCATTATTTGAACGTCAACTTTGTCGCCAGGAGCCACCCCCGTGCCTGCAGAATCTCCTTACGCAGTGTGATCTAGCCTTTTGCTGTAATAGTGAGCGTAGTCATACAACCTCCCAGCCTCTCTTGCGTAAGGTACTAATACCTTACGTTGGTGGTGCTTGAATGGTCCGGTTTAGAAGCTGCTGAGACTGTTGATGGCCTCCTCCACGGCGGCTTTGCTGGCACCGAAGGATGAGGCAGCGTTATCAATGGCTGTTACCGCATTAGCTAGGTAAGCCATGGCCTGTTGGCCAGCATTGGTGTCACCAATCGCATCAGCGATTTGGCTGTTAATAGCATCAATAGTTTGTTTAGCAGCGGTTACGTAGCTGGTGACTTGATCAATATCTCCGGGTAGCGAAGATATGGCGGCCAGGGTTTGCTCGTTGGATGACATGTTTTCTCCTTGGGTTAATTCGGTGACAAATTGGCTTTCCAAGCCGCGTCGATGGCCGCAGCTACTTCAGCTTCAGCGGCCGCCAGTTGGGCCATGCCTTCTGCAAAACTGGCCGGAAGCGAGGGATGCTCTTGGCGGTCTAACCGGCGGGGGTCAGCGCCGTAACGGGCCAGCCGGTCAGCCGTCTTGTTGTAACGGGCCAACAGTTCAGCACGTTGCCGTTGGATGGCGGCTTCTTGTTCGCGGTAGTTGGTGGCCAGCGATTCGGCGGTGGCAGCGGCCTCGGCTTGTTTGCGGGCTACGTCGGCATCGGCTTTGTCGAGATAGTTGGAGGCTTGCCGGGCATACCCCAGGTAGGCCGTAAACAGTTGGCTGATTTCACTCATGTGCCCTCCCAATCGACACGTTTGAGACGGGCTCGCACCGGGCGGGTGAGCGGAGCGAAAGGCAAGATTACCTGCGGTTCTGGCGCCTGGGTGCGGTCCACAAACACGCCCCGTCCGGGCCGCGACAAGTATTCGGTTTGGTGACCGTATTGAGCGCTGAAAGCCGGTTTAGCCAGGATTAGCCCCAACACGCCGTCCACCGAAACCCCGTTAGGACCTTGGCCGATGTCGTTCAAGTAGCGGTCGGGTGCCCCCCACCAGGCCAAAGTAAATAAGCCGCTAACTGGACCTTGGCGCATCAACTCACGCAAATGTCCTACTGGCCCTAAGTTCATGGCACCCAGGCCAGCCGGTGGATAGGGCGCCCGGTCTAAACCGAATCCGAGCAGGTAGCCGCGCGGTGAAGCACCGTCCCGCGTTGGCAGAGCCGCAGCGGCGGCTTCCAGGTAGGCAGCGGCTTGGTCTGGTCCAATCACCTCTACCGGGTGACCTAGTTCTTCCATCAGAGTTAACCACTGGGTGAAGCTGTCACGTTCAGTGGTGTCACCGCCTAGGAAGTCCAGTGCGGTGAACTCGGCATCACCATCCGGATGCTGAAGAGCTAGCGAGAGCCCTACCGCTTGCAGTGATCCGAGCGCCAAGTGGGGTAGTTGTTCACCGGTGAGGCGGTCTTTACCGCCCGAACCACCCAAAATGGCCAAAGTCCGCCCTGGTCGGGGTAGTAACTCGAACACGGCATCGACCAACTGGGGCCGGGAAGCGTCTGCCGCGGCCCGTTCCAACTCTAGAGACCGTCCCAGTAACGCTTTAGGCGGTGCCTTCGCGGTTCGGCGGTTCTGGCGGAGGTGCCTGATGCCGTCCAGAGCGTCCAGCAAGGTGGGGGCAGATTCACCATCGAAAACCAATGGTGGCGGGAACCGGCTGGAGTCCACTCGGGTTACCCATGCAGAGCGGCGGGCCGCCAAGTTGTCTTCTGTTTCTTGGCAACGCGGGATTTGCACAATGGTGTTGGCGCTGAGGCGCCCCGAGTCCAAATTGACCACGGCCCGGCCTTGACCGGTCAAAGCAGCGGCCGCTTTGTTGCCGCGTTCTAGGGTCATCTCAGAGCCTTCTTCTGAGTTCCGTAAGGCGATCCGGGCCCGGAATTGGTCAAAGATGGCGGTGCGTTTGAGGGCGAATTCGGGTCCGCCAATGCCGCTGAGGGATTGGGTGGCCAACATCACATGAATGCCACTCGAAGCTGATTCCCTAGCAAACTGGGCTAAACGGTCAGCCGCCGCTGCCGCCGCTTTACCACCGCCTTCCATTAGTTTCTGAAACTCGTCAATCACTAACAAGACGCGGGGCATGTGGGCATGAGGTTGGGCTCGCCGGTAGGTGATAAAGCTGCCGCCGTGTTCCCGGAAGAGGGCGTTGCGCCGCCGCATCTCACCGTATAGATAGTCCAGTACAGCGGTGGCGAACTCCGGGTCAGCTTTCAGCCCGATCAACCGGGCGTGCGGCAGGTAATCGGGCGATGCCGCGCTGGGCCGCAAGGGCGCAAAAGAGGCGCCTTCTTTGAGGTCTAGTAGGTAAAGCTGAACCTCGTCCGGCCCGTAACGGTTGGCCAGGGAGTGCAGCAAAGATTGGATCAAGTTTGATTTGCCGGATCGGGTCTGGCCGGTAATCAGGGTGTGGAAAACCGGATCGGACTGGTCACCTAACGTCATGGTGGCGGTGGTATTCCCGTCCCAACCCACGGCCAGCACCATGCCTTCAGCGGTGGTGCGGGTCACGTTACCCCCGGTAATCCAGGTAACGTCCGGGGCTTCTAGTTCGGCGAAGGCCATTGGTTTGCGAGTGGCGGCCTCAGCTTGACAGACCAATTCGTCGAGACGCTGGCCCAGATCTGGCCGGATGTTGAAGCTTGGAACGGGGGCTTGGAGCCGGGGCACAGCGGCCAGCCAAAGATTTTTGCCATCGGTTTGGAGGATGCTTGCCTGGGTGGCCTCGCGTTGGGCTAGCCGTTCTAGTACCGCCTCGGTTTGCTCGGGAGCTATTTGCAGTAGGACGGTTACGCCTAAACGTGGCCCCGAGGCCACCAAGGTTTCGAGCCGCCGGGTGGTGGCTTGGTCTAGTCCCGTGGGGTAGTCCGATGCCGCCACTAGATGGAAACGTGGCCCAGCGCCTCGGTTACGTTGTCGCCAACTGAGAAGGTCATCGGTGGGACCAGCGAGA
>JAISMT010000196.1 GCA_031276585.1 Bifidobacteriaceae bacterium | reverse complement strand
CGCTGAGGTGATAGACGGCCCTCAATCCCGGGTTTGGGAGGAAGCTGAAAACCGGCTTCACGCTCAAAAAGCCCTGTTGACTTGGCTATTGGAAGGTGGGGTTTGATGTCCGCAGCACTACCGGCCACTAAAGCTGCCCGCCACGCGTTGATTCGGCAACTGGTGCAGGCAGGGAACATCAAATCCCAATCCCAATTGGTAGCAGAACTCGGTGAACAGGGGCTAGAGGTGGCTCAGGCCACCCTCAGCCGCGACTTGGGAGAGCTGAGGGTAGACAAGGTTTACCTACCAGACGGCACTAAGGTTTATATGCTGCCCGGCTCGGAAGTGAATCCGGAAACGGTGGGAAAAACCCAGGAGATGTTAGCCGCCGGTCTGAGCCGTTTGCTGGCTAAGTTTCTGCTGCGGGCTGAGGGCAGCGGCAACATTGCGTTGTTGCGCACACCGCCGGGGGCCGCACATTTGCTGGCAGCGGCCATCGACCAGTCTGTTCTTCCCGGAATGATGGGTTCAGTAGCAGGCGATGACACCATTTTGGTGTTGAGCCGGGAAGCCGGGGGCGGTTCTAAACTGGCGGACAGATTCACACAATTGGCAGGCGAAGGAGAAGGTTCATGAGTGAACGGGTGGTATTGGCGTATTCCGGAGGGTTAGACACTTCGGTGGCCATCGGCTGGATTGGGGAGGCAACCGGCGCGGAAGTGGTAGCCGTAGCGGTCGATGTGGGGCAAGGCGGCGAGAACCTCGAAACCATCCGGGAACGGGCTCTAGCCTGCGGGGCGGTGGAAGCTTATGTGGCGGACGCCCGGGAGGAGTTTGCCCGCGAATACTGCATGCCAGCACTCGCCGCTAACGCGCTTTACATGGACCGTTACCCACTGGTCAGTGCCATATCCCGCCCGGTTATAGTGAAACATTTGGTGCGGGCTGCCCGGCAGTTTGGTGCCACCACCGTGGCTCACGGTTGCACCGGTAAAGGCAATGACCAGGTCCGGTTTGAGGTCTCTATTACTTCCCTGGCCCCCGATCTTAAATGCATTGCCCCCGTAAGGGACCTGGCACTGACCCGGGTGGCCGCCATCGACTATGCGGAACGGCACGCCCTGCCCATTGAAACCACCAAATCTTCGCCTTTTTCCATTGACCAGAACTTGTGGGGCCGGGCGGTAGAGACCGGGTTCTTGGAGGACATTTGGAACGGTCCCACCAAAGACGTGTACACCTACACGGATGACCCCACTTTCCCTCCGGTAGAAGACGAGGTGGTAATCGGTTTTGAACGAGGCATCCCGGTGACACTGGATGGTGTGCCGGTCACCCCGCTGCAAGCCGTCCAAGAGTTGAACCGCCGGGCTGGGGCCCAAGGTGTAGGGCGCATCGATATGGTGGAAGACCGGTTAGTGGGCATCAAATCCCGGGAAGTTTATGAGGCGCCTGGCGCTATGGCTTTGATCGAGGCGCACCGCGACCTCGAAGGGGTGACCTTAGAACGAGAACTAGCTCGTTTCAAACGTCTAGTGGGGATCCGTTGGAGCGAATTGGTCTACGACGGCCAGTGGTTCAGTCCCCTAAAACAGGCCTTGGATACGTTTATTGCCGAAACCCAACAATATGTGAATGGGGAAATTCGCCTCACTTTGCACGGTGGGCGGGCGGTAGTGACCGGCCGGCGGTCTAACACCTCACTCTACGATTTCAACCTGGCCACCTACGATGAGGGCGATTCCTTTGACCAGTCCCAAGCCCGGGGATTCATTGAAATCTATGGCCTGCAATCCAAACTGGCCGCCGCCCGCGATGTGCGGGAAGGTAAAGGTGTTAACTTTCAAGACTGAAGCGCATCAACGGTTGGCCGCGGGACTGCTGGGGTTAACGTTAGGTGAGTTGCGGGCTCGGCAAGTTTTGGGCCAGCTGGAGCTACCAGAGAGCTTTGCGCAAGCTGCCCGCCGCTTGGACCGGGGGGAACCGCTGCAATATGTGTTGGGCCGGGCCCCTTTTAGGGGTTTGGAACTGAAAGTAGGCCCCGGAGCTTTTATACCGCGTCCCGAAACCGAGATAGTAGCCGGGGTGGCCATTGCCGCTTTGCAGGCTTTCCCCCCCACCGAGCGTTGGGCGGTGGACCTGGGTACCGGCGCTGGTCCGGTGGCGGCGGCTCTGGTTACCGAAGTGCCCGGGGCTCGGGTATGGGCGGTGGAAAGGTCTTGGGCGGCAGGGGGACAAGCCCGGGAAAACCTAGAACCGCTAGGAGTAGAGGTGGTGCTGGCCGATGCCGCCCAAGTGGCCACCGCCACGGGTCCTTTAGCGCAGTTGACAGGCCAAGCGGCGGTGGTGGTAGCCAACCCGCCCTACCTGCCCCCTGGAACCGTGTTAGGCCCCGGGGTGGGGGAGTATGAGCCCCCAGCAGCGCTTTGGGGCGGTGGCGAAACCGGGCTGGAAGCTCCCCTAGTTTTTTTGGCAGCGGCCGCCCGGCTTTTACGGCCCGGTGGAGTGGTGGTGTTAGAACATGACCCTTCCCAAGCCACTGCTCTCCGCCAGGCGGCGGTAGAGAACGGGGACTTCCGGGATGCGCTCACTGGCCCAGACTTGGTGGGGCGCGACCGCTATCTGAGGGCAGTACGGCGCGAAAAGCCGTAGACTTCCCCCGATGCCAGCTTCTAGGACCTTCTCGCCTTCCCCCGAAGGCTTAGCCGCCGCGGCGGCCGCTATAGCCCGGGGGCAGCTCGTGGTG
>JAISMT010000156.1 GCA_031276585.1 Bifidobacteriaceae bacterium | reverse complement strand
ACCCGAGCCACTGTGAGGGGCACCCCCAGGTGGTTGTTGAAGGACCCCTGGGAAGCGATGGTGTGGCCACGAGTAGAAGTGATCTGCGCCAACAGGTCTTTAGTGGTGGTTTTACCCATCGAACCGGTTATGCCAATCACCTTGAGCCGAGGGCTAGCTTGGCGGGCCCGACGCAGTGAGATTTCCGCGATCCGGGCCAAAGCTTTCTCCGGATCCGGCACCAACAAGGTTGGTCCCGGTACCTCCCGGTCCACTATCGCTAACGGCGAACCCCGCCGTACGGCATCGTCCACAAAGTCGATGCCGTCTACTCTTTGGCCCGGTAAAGCCACAAACACCACCCCCGGACCCGCTTCCCGGGAATCAATGGTCAAGCCCGTCAATTCCGCCTTCACATCAACCTCGGGACTCAAGGTCCCTCCGGTAATAGTCTCCGCACCCTGGGGGTTCCAAGGGATCATAGGGCGCCCTCCTGCTTATGGTTTAGTAACACCGAACTGGCCACTGCAACATCATTGTGGGAGTGAGCCACGCCGCCGTAGTCGATGGTGGCCTCGTGGCCTTTTCCCAACACCACCACCGTATCTGTTTCTTGAGCATTTTTAAGGGCCCGGGCAATAGATTCGCCGCGATCCGCAACTTCTACCCCCTTGGCTCCTGCTCCTTTTAGTACTGCTTGCCGAATTTTAGCCGGGTCTTCGCTGCGCGGGTTGTCATCCGTGACGTACACCAAATCGGCTTCCGCCGCGGCCGCCCGGCCCATTAGCTCACGTTTACCGTGGTCCCGGTCCCCGCCCGCACCCAGGATGGCAATCAGCTGACCAGCAGTATGAGGGCGCAAGGCCCGTAACGCTTGCGCTACCGATTCGGGAGCGTGCGCGTAGTCCACCACCACGGTGGGTTGGCCGGGCCCACTGGGAACCAGTTCCATTCGGCCAGGAACGTTGTTCACACTGGCTAAAGCTTTAGCGGCCTCCGGACCGTTTGCGCCTACAGCTAAAGCCGCGGTCAGAGCCAAAGCTGCGTTAGCCAAGTTATAGGGTCCCGGCAGCGGAGCAATGGCCTCCAATGACGTTCCCGGGCCCTCCAGCTGGAAAGACGTGGCGCTAATCCGAGCAGAACCGGGGGTAAAGCGCCAGTTGGTGGCGCTTTGGCCCCGGACATCAGCCGCCGCTGGGGATCCCGGCCCGGAAAGGGTCTGGATGGGAATGGTGGCTTGCCGAGCTAAACGCAGCGCCCAGGCGTCAGCCAAAGCCACTATGCCGTGGCGGGCATGAGCTGGAGTAAACAGCTCAGCTTTAGCTTCAAAATAACGTTCCATGGTCTGGTGGTAGTCCAAATGGTCCCGGCTCAGGTTAGTGAACGCCGCCACATCGAACTGAAATCCGTCCACCCGGTGGAGGTCTAAAGCATGGGAAGAAACTTCCATGACACAGGCTTTTACCCCCCGTTCCACCATGGCCGCAAACCCCGCCTGCAAAGCGGGAGCCTCCCAGGTAGTGCGTTGGGAAGGTATTTGAAGGCCGCCAACGCGGGCCGCAATAGTGCCCAGCAAAGCTACCGGACCAAACTGGGGCTCAAGAGCCGCCGCCAACAAATGAGCCACCGTAGTTTTCCCGTTAGTGCCCGTGACCCCCACTAGTTTGAGTTGTTGAGCCGGATGTCCGTAAAACCAAGCCGCAAAAGCCCCCAATTGAGCCCGTAGATCCTTCACCACCAAACGCGGCAAATCTTCCTCCAACAACGCTTCACCGGGCGGATCCGTCAACACCGCCCAGGCTCCCGCCTTATAAGCTGCGCTAGCAAACCGCGCACCATGGGTATTGGCTCCCGGTAGGGCCACAAACAAGTCCCCGGGCCGCACCGCCCCGCTGTCTAGAGTCAATCCCGTCAAAGTGAGCGGACCACCCACCAAACGCGAACCCGGAAGCTGCTGGGCGGCATCGGGCAAAGCGACCCCAGGCGAACAATGTGGACGCAACATGGGCTTCACCAACTCAACGCCATAATGGCAGGCGGCGTAGTAGAAGGCGCTACGCCCATCCGGTCCACCGCAGCGGTAGCCACCTCTTGAAACACCGGGGCCGCCACCTGGGAACCGTAATAGCCCTCACCTTTAGGGTCAATAATGAACACTCCTACTGCTACCTGTGGGTCCTCGGCAGGAACCAGGCCCACAAAGGAACCCACATAGAGCTGTTTGGAGCCTTCAAACATTTGGGAAGTACCGGTTTTACCAGCCGTGCGGTATCCCTGCACTTGCGCCGTTTTTCCAGTCCCGGAATCTACCGCCTGTTCCATCATGGTGACCAGCTGAGAGGCCGTCTCGGGGGACACCACCTTGGTGGCAGCCGCCACCGGAGAAGGTTCAAACTCCTGGCCGGGACATTCCGAACCTTTGATGAGATGCGGCACCGCCCGCATCCCACCGTTGCCTAAGGTGGCAAACACCGTGGTAGCTTGCAACGCATTAACAGAAAGCCCCTGCCCAAACAGCACCGTGTTGCGGGTGCGCCCATCCCAATACGGGTCGCCATCGAACTTAGGCTCTACACCCGGCTGGTGGACCACACCTTTAGCTTCCAACGGCAGCTCTATTCCGGTGGACTCACCAAATCCAAACCGTTTCAGATACTCGTAGCGGGTGGAATCGGGCGTGTTCTGGGCTGCCAACACGGTACCTACGTTGGAGGATTCCGCTAACACGCCAGCTAGGGTCAAGTTTTCAACCCCATGTCCGTGCGAATCAACAAAGGTTTGACCCCCTAAAGTAACCGAATACGGCACCGAATAACGGCTTTCCGGTTGGGCGTAGCCCTCTTCTAACAACATGGCCATGGTTACTACTTTGCCAGTAGATCCGGGCTCAAAAACGTTTTCCACACTCCGCGAATTGGTGTAGCCATCCGTTTTCCCGGTGGGGTGGGACGGATCCGGCGTGTCGGAATCCGCTAAGGCCAGGATTTCCCCAGTTTTGACGTTCAACACCACCACCATGCCGGCCCGCGCGTTAGCCCGTTCCACTTCCGCTTGGATGGCTTCTTGGGCTCCCAGCTGTAGGGCCGCATCCAAAGTCAAAGTCACATTGCAGCCAGGGCGAGCCGGGTCTTCCGTCACTTTGCCGCCGGGGATAGGTTGGCCGTAACCGCCAATCTCGGTTTCTTTTTTCCCCGCTTTACCCGCCAGCTGGGGGTCTAGAACCTGCTCTAAACCGGTGTACTGCTTCACGCCCTTTTTTTCTTCAGTTTCAAACTGGTAACCCACCAGGTTGCCGGCCACCGTACCCGCCGGGTAGGAACGCACGTAGTGCTTCACCGGATAAACGCCAATGTCTATTTTGTCTTTCTCCCAATACTTTTCAACTAAGGCTTTGACCGGCTCCCACTGGTCTTGTTTAGCGTGTTTTACCAGTTCAACCCACGTCCTAGAGGGGTCAGACAATTGATCCAACATTTGTGCTTCCGGGATAGCCAGCAGTGGAGCTAACTTAGCGGCCAAGGCTTTAGCGCCTAAACCAATCAACTTGCCGGTCTTATCTTTAGCGTTGATTACTTTGGGGTTGGCTTGGATCTCATACCGCACTACATCACTGGCTAGCACCGTGCCATCAGCCGAGATAATCTGTCCCCGTTGAGCCGGCTGCTCTACGGGTTTCATGCGGGCTTTTTGGCCTTTTTCGGCTAACGCGGGGCCGTTTATCACTTGGATCTGCAGCACTCGGAAAGCAAAGACCAGCAGTAAAACCATCACCAACACGAGCATTAGGGCTTGCCGCCGGGCAGGGTCCCCCAAACCTGTGAACCAGGTGGCAAAACGGCCCCGCTGCGGCGGGTAACCGGCGGGGGGTTTCCTGGAACCGGGCCGGGCCGCCAGTTTTTTAGGGGTCGGTGGAGGTTTGGGGCCAGCCGAGGGTCTACCTGGGGTGGGGGGAACCTTACGGGGCTGCGCGGCCGCTGAGGGTGGAACCGCCGATGCCGCCCGGCGGGCAGGACGTACCCCATTCGCCGGGCCCGCCCCACTCGGAGTACGGAACTTTGACACTTGAGCTGAATTTTTTTTACTTGGGGTATCAGTAGGGGCCGGGGGCCGGGAAGTACGAGGCGGGTTTCCCCGACTCGCGGTGCTTGGGGCGCTTTGGCCGCTGCGTCCCCCCGCCGAACCACTAGACCCCGGACGGGAGGGGCGGTGGCTCATGGGGTTACCTCCGGAACTCCTTCTGTACTGTCTGCTGCTGGAACCGTATCCTCGTCGGTGGCTCCTGAAGCGGTGTCTTCCGTGACCGCACCTGCGGCGGCGGCATCGGCATCGGCATCGGCCGTGACAGTAGTTTCCGCGACGGTGCTTTCTGCCGCTGTACCGTCAGGGGCGGCATCGGACTTGGGGGCAGCCGCAGCGGGAGCGTCCCCTATTACTTTCCCTTCCTTTAACACTATGTACCCCGTGGCATGCGAAGGCACCATTCCCAAGGCGCGGGCTTGAACCGAGAGCGCAGCCGGTTCCGCTAAGGCCGTGAGGTTTTCCTCAATGGCCTCCTTCTGGGTTTGATACTTAGACAACTCGGCTTCCATAGCGTGAATTTGAAAAGCTCCTTGCGCTAAGGCCGTATTCAGGCATAACACCGTCGCCGAGCCACTCACCAACAAGGTCAGACAGGCCGCCACGTAAAGCACAAAACCACGCGGACGCACCGGTGCCGCCACCAACCGGAGTGGCGCCACCGTAGGGGCATGCGCGGGACTAGTGGTACGCGTTGGGGCCGGGCCCGGAGCTGCTGGGGCACTGGCGGGGCGCGGGAGCGGGGCGCGGCGGACCGCTTTACTGGCAGGGACTGCACTCATGATGTGGCTCGAATCTTCTGGGCGGCCCGGAGGCGCAATGGAGCGGAACGCCGGTTTTCAGTCTGTTCTAGCTCGGAGGCCGGTTCGGCGCCCCGAGTGAGCAGTTTCAGCACCGGTTTGGTGGACTCAGGTTCTACCGGCAAGCCGGGAGGAGCACTGGAAGTGGCAGCGGCCGTCAAAATCCGTTTGACCATGGTGTCTTCCAAGGATTGATAACTCATCACCACTAGACGCCCCCCTACTCGCAGCCGTTGGACTGCCTGCGGTAAAGCCACCTCCAACTGGTCTAATTCTCGGTTGACTTCCACCCGCAAGGCTTGGAAAACCCGTTTGGCGGGGTTTCCGCCCGTACGCCGGGAGGCTGCGGGCACGCTCTGTTTGATCAGGTCCACCAGTTGTCCGGAACGCTCCAACGGTGCTTGTTGGCGCGCCGCTACCACTCGGCCCGCGATGCGCCAGGCATACCGTTCTTCGCCGTAGCTTTTGAACACCCGGGTTAGTTCTTCCCGGGAATAAGTGGCCAGAATCTGGGCGGCGGTTAGTTCCTGTCCCCCGTCCATGCGCATGTCCAGTGCCGTGTCCCGAGAATAAGCAAACCCGCGCCGGTCTTGATCCAGCTGCATGGAGCTAACTCCCAGGTCAAATAGGATGGCGTCCGGTGCTTCGGGGCCGGAGGTGGGGTCCGCGGCAGACCTGCCGATGCCGTCCAAGATGCGGCCCAGCTCGGTAAACGGCGCGTGGAAAATCTCAGCCCGGTCTCCCAGGCGGGCGCGGGCCCGTTCTACCGCTTCCGGATCCCGGTCTAACCCTATGATCCGAGCCTCCGGGAAGCGTTCCGCTACCGCAAACGAGTGCCCCCCTAGGCCCACGGTGGCATCTAGGTAGAGCGCGCCGGGGCGTTGGAGCGCGGGCGTCACCAACTCCAAGAAGCGCGCTGCCGCCACCGGAGTGTGGCCGCTTAGTTCTTGGATCATGGCTGGTCCCTGAGGTCCTTTCCTGTGTAGTGATGTGTTCCTGTAGGTTGACGTGTTTGGCCGGGGGCCCTCCTCCGCCCGGCCAGATCCCCAACCCGCCCGGAACGGGTCAGACACCGGGGAAGTGGCGTCTGAACCTTCCAAGGGCGGGGCGGAGATCAAGCTATGCGGTAGGAGACACACCCCGGTATTCGGAGTGTGTGGAGCAGATCGGAGCGGATCGGTTGACCTAAGGCACCACCTCATCGGGCCACGAATACTGCTCTAAATACTGATCTAGATAGGCCTGCCAACGTCCGGCATCCCAGATTTCCATGCGGTCATCCATACCTATAACCACCAACTCACGCTCCAGTCCGGCATACTCCCGTAACAGCGCGGGGACGGTGATTCGGCCCTGTTTGTCCAGGTCTTGGGTCACTACGGAGCTGAAGAACACCCGTTCAAAGGCCCGAAGCGGTACTCCGGGGGCCGTCTCTTGGCGGTTCTTTTCTTTGTGAGCATCAAATTGGGGCCTGGAGAAGAGGTAAACACATTGCTCCTGGCCGCGGGTCAGGTAGACCCCGTCAGCCAGCGCCGGCCGGGCTTTGGAAGGCAAAATCACCCGATTTTTCTCGTCCAACTTGATGAACGACGCGCCCCAGGCTTCACTCACGGTCTCCTCCTTCCCCCAATTCGTGACAAGTGCCTCCACTTTACTCCACAAATGAGGGAATTTGGCCCGGTTTGGGGCCGAATTTCAGTGGCAAAACGTTGTTAGTGCAGGCCAGCGCTAGCGGACGCAAAGTGGAGAGTATTTTTGGATTGGAACGTCTACGTGTGTTGGGTTGGAACGCCTGTTTGCGTCGAATCCAAAGACCCGCGCGTGTTGGATTGGAAGGCCGTGCCGCTAGCGGCGGAACGCCCCGGCGATCACATACAAAAGGTCCAAACGTACTCAGCACAGAACGTGACAATTAGGGCCGACCGCACCCGGCCGTCATCGGAAAATAACCACCCCGCGTGAAACAAACGAACAGCCTCGGCGGGTCGTGGAGCAAACTGACCAACCAAACGTTGACACCAACACACCCAACTCACCATTGGGCACTTCAACACCAGTTCAACTCATTTCCGTCCCACCTAGCCCACTTACCTGCGGACTATCCGCACGTAAGTGGGGTGAACAGGGACAGTCTGGGCAGAATCCGGGTGAAATAGGGCTAAAACCACGCCCAGAACCAACCCACCTGCGGACCACCCGCACATAGGTGGGATCCGAGGGGCGGTTGCGGCTGTCAACGCCGGTTGAAAAGTGCGTCGGTTTTGACGGTTGAAAAGTGCGTCACTCTAGAAGACTGAAGGAGTGATCACAGTGAATGATTGGGCCGAGATCCGGGGTTTGTCCAGGAGCGGGATGTCTGGCCGGGCGATTGCCCGACAGTTGGGCGTCTCGACTCATACCGTAGCGCGGGCATTAGCCGCTAAAACCGCCCCCAGAGCCAACCCACCTGCGGACCATCCGCACGTAGGTGGGGTGAACAGGGACAGTCTGGGCAGAATCCAGGTGAAGTAGGGCTAAAACCACGCCCAGAGCCAACCTACCTGCGGACCACCCGCACGTAGGTGGGATTTACAGCATCGTTTCGGCCAGTTCAACCCCACTCACCCCACTTACCTGCGGACCACCCGCACATAGATGGGATTCAAGTGGACACCAGTAGCCCTGAGAAAGTGGTAGAGAAGATTTAAAGCCCTGTAGCCCGCCCACGAAGCCGTGCAACCACCCGGATAGTGGTGGGGAAAGAAAGGCCAGGTTGCTCTGGGGCGGGTAGAGAGGCCTAGACCATTTGGGGTCTTCTGGGCTAGCGACTCAGACGGCGGGCCCGGGCCCGGGCTCCCGCGGCGGCCGTGATTCCCGCGGCAATCAAGAACAGAGCCGAGATGGTAGCAAAGGTTATATTGGCACCCGTCCAAGGCAAACGCCCTCCGGCGGCCGCAGTTACGCTACCGCCCGCACCGCTCCCGGGGGAAGCCGATTGCTGATCGGGGCTTACGGCTTCGCTGCTGGAGGGGCTGGGACTAGCACTATCCGTGGGAGCTATAGGGGCATCCGTGAACGGGTCGGGCCCAATGCCACCACAGTAATCGCCTTGCAGCCGTAGACCCACGTCGTAGAGCAACAGTTGCGAGGTGCCACCGAGGTGTTTTCCGGTGGTCTCGGCGTAGGGGAAACGGTAAGCGATCTTGACTGGTAGTTCGGAATCGGTCGCCACCGGAACGGTGGCTAAGTCTTGCCCGTCGTATAGGTCAGCAAAGGAAGCGGAACCGGTGGTGCCCCCCACTTCCCAGTGCA
>JAISMT010000110.1 GCA_031276585.1 Bifidobacteriaceae bacterium | reverse complement strand
ACCGAGTTGGGCCCGCCGGGGGGAGAACCAGAGGCGCTTTCCTACGCGCAGTGGATTGAACACACCCTGCCGGAATGGAAGCAGCTCACTACCCCGGTGGCACACTCTATGACTCGAGCCATGAAACAGTTGCTGGAGCAGCACGCCCAGGAGCACCCTGGAGTAGGCGAGGTAGCGCAGGGTGCCGCCCAGATGATGGACCGGATGGCTGGCAGTCTGTTTGGCATGCAGTTGGGACACGTTTTGGGGTTGTTGTCCCGTGAAGTTTTTGGCTACACCGATACCGGTTTGCCGTTGGCGGCCCCTGGTCAGGTGGCTTTGCTGCCCGGAGCGGTGGAACGGTTCGCGGAGGACACCGCTTTGCCTTTGGATGAGGTCCGCTTGTTTTTGGCGACTCGGGAATCAGCTTATGCTCGGCTCTTCACCCATGTGCCGTGGCTTTCGGACCGCCTGTTGGGGGCGGTGGAGTCCTACGCCAGTGGGATTTCGATTGATTTGGAACGTCTCGAATCGGTGCTCCGCGAGTTGGACCCGCCTTCACCGGAAGGTCTTCGTGAAGCCCTGGCTTCTGGGGTGTTTACCCCAGTTTTGAACGACTCCCAGAAATTAGCTTTGCAAGCGTTGGAAACCGCGTTAGCACTGGGTGAAGGTTGGGTAGCCCACGTCACGGGAGCAGCGTTGGCTCGTAATTTGCCCGATGTCGCCTCTCTCAGTGAGATGACCCGCCGCCGCCGCGCTGTGGGAGGGCCAGCCGAACACGCCATGGCCACTTTGGTGGGTTTGGAGTTGCGGCCGCGCCGTGCCCGTCAAGCCGAAACCTTGTGGCGGACCGTCACCCAAGAAGCAGGCCCGTTAGAACGGGACCGCTTGTGGTCTCACCCGGATCTGTTGCCCAGCGCTGAGGATTTAGACCAACCCGAAAGCTTCTTGGAGCGCCAGGCCCAACGGGATCAAGCCGATGAAGCTTTGGATGCCGAGATCGCAGCCTTTTTTGATCAAAACGAATAAAAGTTAGTGGCTTAACCTCGGTAAACCCGGGCGTTTTGGGCTTGAATTTGGAGGGCCGCGCTGCCTTTAGGGTAAGCCACTTGTTCTAAGGTCAAACCCCGAGCGGGGGCCACCTGAACTGCGGATTCCCGCTCCCCAGCCGCTAATATTTGGCCCGGCCAAGCCTGAGGGCGGCGGCCTCGACCCACCATAGTCAAAGCGCCCACCAGGAACCGGACCATGCGGTGACAAAAAGCGTCGGCTTGCACCCAGATCTCGACCCGACCCGGGCTTACCCGTTTGACCTCTAGTTCTTGCAGAGTGCGCACGGTGGAGGCCCCCGGACGGGGAATACAGTAGGCCCTAAAATCGTGTTCCCCCAATAGTGTTACTGCGCTAGCCGCCATCGGCTCTATCTCTAGTGGAGGTGTCCACCAGGTGTAACGCCGTTCCAGTGGATCTTGAACAGCCGGATGGTCGGCAATGCGGTAGCAGTAACGCCGCCACAATGCCCCAAAACGGGCGTCAAAACCCGGCTCGGCCGCTGCAACTGCTAATACTCGTAAATCTTCCGGTAGCACTGCATTTAAGCGCCGTACCGTAACAGCTTCCAACTCTGGTTCTTCTAATTCCAGGTGGGCCACTTGCCCCCGGGCGTGAACTCCAGCATCGGTTCGCCCTGCCACCGTTACTGGAACCGGACGACGCACCACCCGGGACAGGGCCGCCTCCAACTCACCTTGAACCGTACGTAAACCGGTTTGGCGAGCCCAACCGTGAAACTCAGTTCCGTCATACGCCAAGTCCAACCGCAGCCGGGTACTCACACGAATACCGCCTCCGGACGGGCTTGACCGGTAGACGTATCAGAACGAACCATGGCCACCAATGCGCCATCGGGCGCTAACGCGGCCGCTAAACCGGGGGCTCCAGCCGCCACAAACCGGCCGTGCCTCAAAGCTTCCACCTGCTCCGGCACTAACTCGCGGACCGGAAATAACAAACGGGCCGCCGCCCCCAGATCCAACACCCGAAAATCAGCCTCTAACTGTTCCAAAGTGAAAGCTCCCGCCACTAAGAACGGGCCCACTGCTAAGCGACGTAAAGCCGTCAAATGCCCCCCTACCGCCAGGTTCTGCCCTAAATCGCGGGCCAAAGCCCGCACATAGGTGCCGGAAGAACATTCCACCACCAAATCTAGATCAGTGAATTCACCCACTACTCGGCGAGCGGTTATTTCTAAACGACTCACCGTGACTAAACGGGGTTTTAGTTCTACCGTTTCTCCGGCTCTAACCCGAGCGTAAGCTCGCCGCCCGTCTACTTTGATGGCGCTAACGGCGCTCGGCACTTGCGAGATTTCGCCGCGCAGCGGTGCTAGGGCCATTTCTACCTGTTCGGGGGTGAGACCGGCAGCCGGGGTGGTAGCTATTACGGCCCCAAGCGCATCATCCGTAGTGGTGGACTGCCCTAAACGAACCGTAGCGGCATAGGTTTTCCCTAAACCCACCATATATGCCAAAAAGCGGGTAGCCCGGCCCACTCCTAGCACCAACACGCCAGTAGCCAACGGGTCCAGAGTGCCCGCGTGACCCACCTTTTTAGTGCCAGCCAGCCGCCGGATCCGGGACACACAATCATGTGAGGTCAACCCCGAAGGTTTATCCAGGATCACCAGGCCGGGTAGAACCTCACTCGGGGTCTGGTTCATGGTCTTTATAGGGATCGGGTTCACCCGACCAAGAGGCCCCCTCGGCTAGAGCCGCGATGGCGGCATCCCGCCGGGCAGCTTCTTCCAACGCATCTTCAATACGGTGGGCCCCTTGCGGTAGCTGGTCCAACACAAACTCCAAAGTCGGGGTGAGACGTAAACCTAAAGCCCGGCCCACCTCGGTCCGGATCAGCCCTTTAGCGGAATGCAAAGCCGCCGCCGTACCCTCCTGAGCCTGGGCATCCCCCAGCACGGTGTAAAACACCGTGGCTTGGTGTAGATCACCCGTGACCCGAACTTCAGTAATAGTGGTGAAACCGAGCCGAGGGTCTTTGATCCGCCCCAGCAACAATCCCGCCACCACTTCCCGGATGCGGTCCGCTACCCGGCGTTGCCGGGGCGATTCGCTAGTCATACCCGTTCCTTTTCCCGCACCTCAAAGGTCTCCACCACGTCATCAACTTGAATGTCGTTGAAGGTGCCCAGGCCAATGCCGCATTCGAAGCCTTCGCGGGCCTCCGTAACGTCCTCTTTGAAGCGACGCAGTGATTCAACCGTCAGGCCCTCACCCACCACGGTGCCCTGCCGCAACACTCGGGCTTTGGAACCCCTCCGGATCACGCCCGAACGGACCAGCGAACCCGCAATGTTCCCAAACTTGGAAGAACGGAACACCTCCCGGATCTCGGCCGTACCGAGGCGTACCTCTTCAAACTCCGGCTTCAGCATGCCCTTCAGAGCGGCTTCGACATCATCGATGGCCTGGTAAATCACCGAGTAGAAGCGCACATCCACGCCTTCACGGTCCGCCAGCTCTTCCACCCGTTCGGCGTAACGCACGTTGAACCCGATGATGATGGCGTTGTCTACGCCAGCCAAGTTGACATCGTTTTGGGTGATGGCGCCCACACCACGGTGGATCACCCGCAAGTTGACGCCCTCGCCCACTTCGATCTGCAGCAAGGCGTCTTCCAAAGCTTCCACCGAACCAGACACATCACCCTTGATCACCAAGTTAAGGGTCTCCACCTTGCCTAGTTCAAGGGCCTGGGTGAAGTCTTCCAACGAAATCCGCTTACGCCGTTTCGCTAGAGTGGCGGCCCGTTCCGCTGCCGCCCGCCGTTCCGCAATCTGGCGGGCGGTGCGGTCATCACTGGCCACCAAGAAAGTGTCACCAGCCCGCGGCACCGAAGTCATACCAATTAGTTGAACCGGACGTGAAGGCGTAGCTTCTGTGACGTTCTCGCCGTGTTCGTCGAACATGGCCCGGACCCGGCCATAGGCGGTACCAGCCACAATGGAATCGCCCACCTGCAAGGTGCCAGACTGCACCAAGGCCGTAACTACCGCACCCCGGCCCTTGTCCAGGTTGGCTTCAATAGCCACGCCCCGAGCCGCTTTATCCGGATTAGCGCGCAGGTCCAGCCCCACGTCCGCTGTCAACAGCACCGCTTCCAACAAGGCGTTGATACCGAGGCGTTGTTTGGCGCTGACGTCCACAAACATGGTTTCGCCACCAAACTCCTCTGCTACCAAGTTATATTCGGTTAGCTGCGAGCGAATCTTCTGCGGGTTGGCACCTTCCACATCAATCTTGTTCACCGCCACCACGATGGGCACGTCCGCCGCTTGGGCGTGGTTGAGTGCCTCAATGGTTTGCGGCATCACGCCATCGTCTGCGGCCACTACCAGAATGGCGATGTCCGTAACCTTGGCACCCCGGGCTCGCATAGCCGTAAACGCCTCGTGACCAGGAGTGTCAATAAAGGTGATAGCCCGTTCAGCGCCTTCATGCTCAGCCAACACCTGGTAAGCACCAATATGTTGGGTAATACCACCAGATTCGCCTTCCATCACCTGGGTGTGGCGAATAGCATCCAACAGTTTGGTTTTACCGTGGTCAACGTGGCCCATCACAGTGACCACTGGCGGCCGGGACTTCAAATCCTGTTCGGTTTCAGAATCCAACTCACCTTGCAGGTCAATATCAAACAGATCCAGCAGCTCCCGGTCCTCGTCCTCCGGGGAAACCACTTCCACCACGTAACCCAGTTCCGCACCCAAAGTGCCCAGCGTGTCCTCATCCAAGGATTGAGTGGCGGTAGCCATCTCACCCAAGTTGAACAGCACGGTAACCAAAGCCGCCGGATTGGCACCAATCCGGTCCGCGAAATCAGTCAAAGAAGATCCCCGCCGCAACCGGATCACAGTGGACCCGTTACCGCGTGGAACCCGCACTCCACCCAAGGTGGGTGCATCAGCCTGCTCAAACTCTTGACGTTTGGCCCGCTTCGACTTACGGCCCTTAGCCGGCCGGCCGCCGCCGCGCCCGAAAGCACCTTGGGTTTGCCCCCGGCCACCAGCACCCCGGCCCCGGCCACCACCGAAACCACTGGGGGCCGGTCCGCGGCCAGGAGCACCCGCGGCACTCCCGGGAGCTGCTCCCCGGCCACCGCCGCCCCCGCGGCCGGGGGCGGCCGGAGCACCACGTCCCGCGCCTGGTCCGCCGGGACCTCCCGGGCGGCTCAAAGAAGTGCGTCCTGGCATCATCTGCGGGGAAGGCCTACCGCCCGGACGGGGCATGCCCTGCGAAGCCGCAAACGGATTATTACCCGGCCGAGGACCACCTGGACGGGGTGGCCGCATCCCTTGAGAAGGAGCAAACGGGTTGTTGCCGGGCCTGGGGCCAGCCGGCCGAGGCCCGCCCGGACGGGGTGCAGGCGGAGCCGGGGGCACTGGAGCCGCCGGTTCAGCGGCTGGTGCCGGTTCCGGAGGGGCCACCGGTGACGCCGTCGCAGATACCGGCGGAGGTGTTTGTGCTGCCGTTGGCGCTGGCTT
>JAISMT010000079.1 GCA_031276585.1 Bifidobacteriaceae bacterium | reverse complement strand
CTAGATTCCTCCGGGTCTGAAACTTTGACGCTTACGCTTAGAAGGCCCCACAAAATTTTCTCTCGTTGGTCGAATCTTTCTGGGGCGAGACCCGGGGTAAGGGGAAAGTCGGCTCACGTGCCAAAGTTCCGAACACCAAGTGGCTAGGAGGCCCCGCAAAATCTCTTCGCTACGTTCAGATCTTTTGCGGGGACCCCGAGTGAGAAAAACTCGGCTCACGTGCCAAAGTTCCGAACACCAAGTGGCTAGGTTTTCCTTTGGGGGGTCTGGGGTGCTCTAGGCTTTGTGCTGTGTCTACAGCCCCCACCAGTACGCCGTTCCAGGTCAATTTGCGTGGTGTAGTGGATTTATTCAGCCGCCATATTTACTCCAGCCCTCGGGTGTATTTGCGGGAGCTGCTGCAAAACGCCGTAGACGCCATCAGCGCTCGCCGTGAACTTGAACCCAACCACCCGGAAGCGCCCCACTGGCGCATCCAAGTTAGGCCTTTGACGGCTGAGACCGGTGAACTCACAGTGCGTGATGACGGGATTGGTTTGACCCATGAGGAGGCGGCGGAACTACTAGCCACCGTGGGTACTACTTCCAAACGGGACATTTTAGATTTCCCCCGGGAAGACTATTTGGGTCAGTTCGGAATTGGATTGCTCAGTTGCTTCATGGTGGCAGATGAAATCCGGGTAGTGAGCCGTTCGGCTCGGGGTGATGCTCCCATCGAATGGTGCGGTAACTCTAATGGCAGTTTCACTCTGCGGACGCTAGAAGAACCGGTTGCGGTGGGTACCACAGTGCACTTGCGGCCCCGTTTTGATGGTGGGGAATGGGTGGCACCAGCCTTGGTGGCGCAGTTAGCTACTGAGTTTGGCCAGTATTTGCCGGTGCCAGTATGGGTGGGACCAAAACAGACCGCTCAGACCATTAACCAACCAGCGGTGTTTTTGGACGCGAAAGCAGACCCAGCCCAGGTTGCTAGTTTGGGTCAAGATCTGGTGGGTTCAGCTCCGTTAGCTGTTATTCCACTTAGTTGTCCCGAGACCGGTACCGCTGGGGTGGGGTTTGTCTTGCCTTTTGCTCCAGCACCTGGCGCTGGTCCCACCACACGGTTGTATTTGGGCCGGATGCTGGTTTCCGAACGGGCGGACCGGGTTTTACCGGATTGGGCTTTCTTTGTTCGAGCTTGCATTAATTCGACTGGTTTGGCGCCTACCGCTAGCCGGGAAGATTTGGTGCAAGACTACAAACTGGAATTGACGCGGGAAGCCTTGGGGCGGGACATCAAGCGTTGGTTGACTAGTGCCTCCACTACTCCGGTGTTTGAACACTTCTTAGCGGTTCATGAGGCTGGCTTGAAACAGATGGTGCTGTATGACCAGGAGTTAGCCCGTTTGGTCACCGGGTACCTCAGTTTGGAAACATCTCTGGGGCGCCGCAAAATAGAGCAGCTGGTCCGTGACCATAAACGGCTGCGTTACACCCGGACGGTGGAAGAGTTTAGACAAGTAGTGGGTATTGGTGCCGAGGGTGATCCGGTGATCAACGGTGGCTACACCTGGGATTCGGATTTAGCCCAATTGCTGACCTCTCTGTACGGCTTAGAAGTGAGTGAGGTGGATTTACTAGCCGAGTTAGATCAACTGGACCCGCCGCCTCCCGATGACCGGACTACGGCTTTAGATTTACAGCGCCGAGCCGGTACGGCTCTGCAGGGCCGCGATTGTGAGGTAGTGGTGCGTTTGATGTCCGGGCCGCGTCTACCAGCTTTTATTGTGGCGGATCCGGAACTTTTCCGCCGTTTGGACCGGTCACGGGCTTCCGAAGTGGCCTCGCCACTTTGGCGGGAGGTGCTGAGTTTTACCGGTGCACAAGCCGAGGCCCACTCCCGCCTTGGGGGGAAAGCGGCTTCGCGGCTCTGCCTCAATTGGGGGAATGATGCGGTGCGCGCCCTAGCCCGGGTACCAGATGGAGCAGTATTTGACCGTTGTACCCAGTTGTTGTACACCCAAGCCCAACTAGCTTCCCAGCGTCCCGTTTCGGTAGCGGACCGCAAGCTACTGGCTTCCGCTTTGAGCGAGCTAGTAACGATAAGTGCCGCTGCTGCTTCCCCCACCAGACCGGCTCATTCAGCGGGTTCTGACTACTTGCATGGGTAGCGTAGACTGTCCGGTTGGACGTGTGCGCCCCTATAGTCGTAGGGACTCACGTAAATGTAACTGCTATCGCGGAGGAACATGGCCAAGAAGGACGGCGTTATAGAGATTGAGGGCACAGTAGTTGAGGCCCTCCCCAACGCGATGTTCCGAGTCGAGTTGGCTAACGGCCACCGCGTCTTGGCCCATATTTCGGGGAAGATGCGCCAGCACTACATTCGGATCCTCCCCGAGGACCGGGTAGTGGTGGAGCTGAGTCCTTATGATCTGGACCGCGGGCGCATCGTTTACCGCTACAAGTGAAGGTTGAAGGAAGATGAAGGTTAAACCCTCAGTCAAGAAGATTTGCGAGAAGTGCAAGGTGATCCGGCGCCGGGGTACGGTCATGGTGATCTGCGAAAACCCGCGCCACAAGCAACGTCAAGGCTAATCCAAGCCTGAACGGCGTTTTGAAATAACCAAAGACGCATTGCCAGCGCGCTAGCCGGTTTAAGGTCGGCGCGTCCACCCCCGGAGGAGGCCGGGGCTCCTAGACCAATAATGGTTGCAGGGAGAGGCAGTGGGTCCAGACCTCCCAAGACTCTGAATAGGAGTTAAGCCTTATGGCTCGTCTAGTAGGAGTGGACCTGCCCCGCGAAAAGCGGGTGGAGGTAGCGCTCACATATATTTTTGGCATCGGAAAAACTCGCGCTACCCAGACGCTTAAGGAAACCGGGGTGAACCCTGACACCAGGGTTAAAGATCTCACGGACCAAGACCTGGTGGTGTTGCGTGACTTCATTGAAGGTAACTATAGGGTCGAAGGCGATTTGCGCCGTGAGATTCAAGCCGATATCCGCCGCAAGGTAGAAATTGGTTCCTATCAGGGCATTCGGCACCGTAGAGGCCTGCCGGTGCACGGACAGCGGACCAAAACCAATGCGCGTACCCGGAAGGGTCGTAAGCGCACTGTGGCTGGCAAGAAGAAGGCCGGCAAGAAGTAAGCCCGGGCTCGACCCGCAACCCACCTATTTAGGCACATAGCTAAGGAGAAACTATGCCCCCTAAGACCCGCCAAGCAGCGCGTAAGGTCCGGCGCAAGGACAAGAAAAACGTCCCCCACGGCCACGCTGACATCAAATCAACCTTCAATAACACCATAGTGTCTATCACGGAACAAGGCGGCGCTGTGCTGGCTTGGGCTTCCTCGGGCCAGGTGGGTTTCAAAGGTTCGCGTAAGTCAACGCCGTTCGCGGCCCAGTTGGCAGCTGAATCGGCCGCTCGTCGCGCCCAAGACCATGGCGTGAAGAAAGTCGATGTGTTTGTCAAGGGTCCCGGCTCGGGCCGGGAGACCGCTATCCGGTCGTTGCAGGCCGCCGGACTGGAAGTGGGGTCCATCACGGACGTCACACCACAGGCTCACAACGGTGCCCGCCCGCCCAAGCGGCGCCGGGTTTAGTAAAGCAGCGCACGGCATCGGCCTAGAAAAATGTCCGATGCCGCGTGTCGGGGTTACGTGCGTGGACAGAGGCCACGTGACCCCCGGCGGTGTTACAACAACACCGCCAACCGAGTTGGCAGCTAGGCGATTTAGCTGGTGCCAACGCGGTGGACTGTCGGTTGGCGGTCCTACCTCGAAGCGGAGCCTCAAATAGTGGGGGCCCCGAGATAAGGGAGATTGCATAGTGCTGATAGCACAACGGCCCACTTTGAAAGAAGAAGTGGTTTCGGAACACCGGTCGCGGTTTGTGATTGAACCGCTGGAACCCGGATTTGGGTACACCTTAGGAAACTCGTTGCGGCGGACCTTGCTGTCCTCCATTCCGGGTTCGGCGGTGACGTCCATCCGGATTGATGGCGTGTTACACGAGTTTTCTACGGTTCCGGGAGTGAAAGAGGATGTAGCTGAAATCATCCTCAGCTTGAAAAACCTGGTGATTTCTTCGGAACATGACACCCCGGTGGTCATGTATTTGCGTAAGCAAGGCCCGGGCGAGGTTACGGCAGCGGATATCACCCCACCGGCTGGGGTGGAGGTTCACAACCCGGAGCTGCACATTGCTACCTTGAACGCCAAAGGCAAGCTGGAGATTGAACTCACGGTAGAACGCGGCCGGGGTTATGTCACGGCTGTACAAAACAAGGCCGCTGATGCTGAAATCGGACGTATTCCGATTGACTCAATCTACTCGCCGGTGCGTAAGGTGGCTTATAAGGTCGAAGCCACTCGTGTGGAACAGCGCACTGACTTTGACCGTCTAGTGGTAGACGTGGAAACCAAGAAAGCCACCACTCCGCGTAGCGCTCTGGCTTCCGCCGGGAAGACGTTGACGGAATTGTTTGGTTTGGCTCGGGAACTCAACCCTGAGGCGGAGGGTATTGAGATTGGTCCCAGCCCCACTGATGCTGCTTTGGCCGCTGATTTGGCTTTGCTGGTGGAGGACCTAGACCTCACCATCCGGTCTTACAACTGCCTTAAACGGGAAGGCATCCACACCGTGGGTGAGCTGGTAGCTCGCTCGGAGGCGGACCTGCTGGATATCCGTAACTTTGGGAACAAGTCCATCAACGAAGTCAAAGAGAAGCTAGCTTCTTTGGGCTTGTCCTTGAAAGATTCTCCGCTGGACTTTGACCCGGCGGTACTTGGTACCACGCCTGAGTTCATCGAAGAAGATCCAGCTTTTAGCTGACTCATTGATTTTTGAAGGAGATTCAAAATGCCTACCCCTACTAAGGGAGCCCGGCTGGGCGGTGGTCCAGCCCATGAGCGGCTGATTCTGGCCAACCTGTCAACTCAGTTGTTTGCGCATGGTGCGG
>JAISMT010000068.1 GCA_031276585.1 Bifidobacteriaceae bacterium | reverse complement strand
CCGCACCCCCCATAGCCACGGCCCTTAACACAGAAGGACTGGGGCCCACTAACACCGTAAAACTCACCAAAGTGGCGACTGCTGCTGCCGCGGCCACAGGGCGCGGTGTTCTAGCTAACGTGCAGATTCCCAACACTAATCCCAGAACTATGGCCACGTGTGCCCCGCTAACTGCCGTGATGTGAGTCAACGCCGTGGTCTTTAACGCTGCATCCAACTCCGGGTTAACTCCGCCCGTGTCACCAACTGCGATTCCAACCAGCAAAGGACTACCCCGGGATTCCAGGCCGGCCCGCAACCGATAAACCAAGCCCCGCCAACCGGTGGGTTCCTCTACTTGCGGTGAAGCCAAAACCCGCAATACCACTCGCTCCGAAGCGGCTGGTTCCGCTGGCTCTAACTGGGCGGAGAAGGTCAGCACCGCACCCGCAGCGGGAGCCTCCCCCGAGAAATAGGCCAAAGCTGGTACACCTTTACCGGTAGCCTCCGCACCAGCAAAAACCACCCCCCGAGCGGTCACCGAGTTTGCTCCACCCCAGGGCGAGGCCCGGGCCCGGGCCGGTTCACTCAACCGCAAGGTCACTTGGGACTGTTCCTGCCGCTCAGCGGCTTGGACCAGAGGATTCTGGGACCAAACCCAGCCTTGTATACCCAACCCAGCCAGCATGAATCCCGCAACCACCAGCACCAATACCACTAGCGCCCCTGTGGTGCGGTGGGGCGGCAACCGCCAGTTGAGCACCAGACCCACCGCCAACAGCGCTAAACCCACCGTTAGTGTGACCTCTCGTGGAGCACCCAGAAACGCCGCTAGTACCGCCCAAGCTACTGCGGTAGGTAACGCTAACCGCAAGTCCAGACCGTTTTGGGCCGGAAACTTTGACACTTGAGCCGAATTTTTCTTACTCGGGGTGTCTTCCAGATTGCGGTGCATCAGGACCTCAGCAACGTCAGAATGTTACGGAGTCCGCTAGGCCCGCCAGTAATTTAGGGCCGATGCCGTTCACCTCACCTAGGTCACTTAACCGGGTGAAGGGACCATTTTGCTCCCGCCAATCCACTAGGCGCTGGGCTAGTACCGGGCCAATACCGGGAAGGGCGGTCAATGCCTCGGCAGTAGCGGTGTTGACGTTAATGCTTGCGCTGGACTCGTTTGCTTCCGAGCTGGTGCTTCCGCTGTTGGTGTTAGTTTGACCTCCCGGACCCCAGACAGGTGGTGGAGTTTCCCCCGGCAGCGGCACATAGATCCGCTCACCGTCTTGTAAGAGGGCTGCCAGATTTAACACCGTCAAATCAGCGCCGTCTAGCGTTCCCCCAGCCCGTTCCAAAGCTTGGGCCAACCGTGCGCCGGAAGGTAACTCCACCACCCCAGGGGTAGCGACTGCCCCGGTAACGTAAACCACCACCACAGCAGTGGGGGAGGGACTGGCGGGCCCAGACCACTCCACCCCAGGCACACTGGGCGCGGCTCCCGCTGGGGCCTGCCCCAGCCCTGCCACCAAAGCTGGCAGCACCAAAACAATTGCCACTAATCCCAGCATTAGCGCTACCCCGGCTACCGTCCAACGGTTGGTTTTCAAAGTGAAACGAGGGCGCCGGTGGGTGCCCAACCGTTGCGCTTCCTGTTGAGTCAACCGAGCCCGTAAGCGCAAACGGGCCAACACGTCATCGGGCGTGCCTAACGGCAGAGATGGTTCCGCACCAACCTCACTAGGGGGTTCAAACCTTGACGCTGGAGGCAAATTATTCTGGCCCGGAACCTCCACGTAAGAACCGAGCCGAGCGGACAGAGCTTGGGGGGTGCTTCGAGCAGGCATACCCCCAAACTAGATACCGGCCGCAGCGAAATCTCCTTGCCCTGTGGACGGGTAACAACACTTACCGGGACACAAACCCGGCTGGGACTTACTGGGGCAAACCCAGCTGAGCGGCAGCTGCTTCCAACCCATCCGGCAGTTCCGAAGCCCAAGGCACAGCAATAGCTGCCGCCAGCACCGCCGCAACTACCAACACCAATCCGGCGCGGACCCGCTGCGAGTTGGCGGGCGGTACCGCAGCCACCAACTCCCCTAACGGTTCCCCTGTTAGCTCCCCTGCCGGGGCCGCACCGGCCACTGCCGTAATGCCCAAAACCGAGACTTGAGGCGCCAAGGCTAGCACGGCCGCCATGACCCCACCGGTGAGTAAGCCGTCACCTAATCCAATCAAGCCGTGTACCGGAATCATGGCTGCGGCCACTTCTCCTAAAGGAGCCGCCACCTGCCCCCCTACCGCATAGAGCAGGGTAAACAGGACCGCTGAAGCCACCACTGAGACCACACCACCAACGGAGGCAGCTAACACCAACTTTGAACGTCCCCAACTAACCGGGAGCCACCGCGTCAATGCCCGGCCCACCCACCAAGCCACCCAGGTTCCACAGACCGCCATTAGTAACGTATTAACTCCTAGAGCGGAAATACCGCCGTCCGCAAAGAAAAATGCCTGCACCGCTAGTACCAAAGTGATAGCTACGGAACCCCAAACTGGGCCCAATAAACTGGCCGCCAAAGCACCACCCATCAGGTGGCCGCTGGTTCCCGAGCTAACCGGGAAATTCAACATCTGCAAACCAAAAACTGCCGTTGAAGTAGCCGCCAACAGGCCAACGCGTGGGGGTGCCACGGTGCCGCGGCGCAGCCCAACCCCGGCCCCTACCGCCAAACCGGTTACAGCCGCAGCACAGGCACCCATCACTGCTGGATTAAGGTAATGGTCTGGAACATGCATCGAAATCTCCTCGCAAAGTAATTCAGTGCGGCCCGGGACTCCGGCCGGCCATTCGTATTGTTCTACCGGCTCCGAATACCACAAGTCAAGCCCCTCAAAGTAATTACCGTAATTCTCCAGGACTAAACATTATTGACCCAAAAGTGAAACATAGTGTTACCACCCTTGAAATCTCTACGCTACACGAGGAAAGCCAGGCGGAAACATAACTCTCCTAATGTCTCTCCCAGCCGCATAAGCAACAGAAACGGGCCGCGCCCTAATGGTAGGGCGATGCCGTTTTCAGGTTGCTGTTTTGGCTGATGCAACACTATGGACATTACAAATGGAAGGCTGCATGTGAAATTCCACCAAAATAGGCTGATTCGCGGTATAGCCGCTGCGGCCACCGCCGTTGTAACATTCTCCCTATTAGGGTGCGGCTCCCGCACCGATGACCCCGCCGGCTCAGATGGGTCAAGTAAACCAACCGCCGGTGCCAAATCCTGTGTTGACACTTCTGGCGATACCATCAAGATTGGTTTTGTGAATTCCCTTTCTGGCACCATGGCCATTTCGGAAAAAACCGTAAGCGATGCCCTGCATCTAGCCACCAAACAAATCAACGCGGCCGGCGGCGTGCTGGATAAGCAGCTTGAAGTAGTAGCAGAGGATGGTGCCTCGGAACCAACTGTGTTTGCCGAGAAAGCCGAGAAACTGATTTCCTCCGATTGCGTAGCAGCAGTATTTGGTGGTTGGACCTCTGCCTCGCGCAAAGCCATGCTGCCAGTGTTCGAGGAGAAAAACTCACTCCTGTTCTATCCGGTGCAATATGAAGGCCTGGAAGCCTCGCCCAACATCTTCTACACCGGCGCCACCACCAACCAACAGATTATCCCCGGAATGGATTATCTGGCGGCTGAGGGTAAAAAGAAGCTGTTCTTAGTGGGTTCAGACTATGTATTCCCCCGCACCGCCAACAAAGAGATTGTGGCCTACGCCGCCGCTAACGGCATTGAGATAGTGGGAGAGGAGTACGCTCCGCTGGGTCACACGGACTTTTCCACCATAGTGACTAAACTCAAGTCCTCCGGTGCGGACTCAGTATTCAACACTCTGAACGGGGATTCGAACGTTGCCTTCTTCAAGGAATACAAGAATGCTGGGCTCAAAGCAGACACCTTACCGGTGATTTCCGTTTCCATAGCCGAGGAAGAAGTGGGCGGAATTGGTGTAGAGAACATTGTGGGCCAGCTGACCGCCTGGAACTATTACCAAACGGTAGATTCCGAGACGAACAAGAAGTTCGTAGAGGAGTTCAAAGCCGAATACGGTGATGACCGGGTTACTTCCGATCCTATGGAAGCCGCCTACACTTCCTTGTTCTTATGGAAAGCTATGGTAGAAAAGGCAGATTCCTTTGAGGTAGAGGCCGTACAAAAAGCCGCCGATGGCGTGAGCTTTGAAGCCCCGGAAGGCAAAGTTACGGTAAACGGTAAGAACCACCACGTATCCAAAACCGCTTTGGTGGGAGAAATCCGTGAAGATGGCCTGATTTATACGGTTTGGTCCTCA
>JAISMT010000165.1 GCA_031276585.1 Bifidobacteriaceae bacterium | reverse complement strand
TTGTGTCGATGAGTGGATTGTTGGTGGGTTGCGCACTGATCGCTTTTGGCGGCGGTAAAGCCTTAGGCCTAGATGGTGCTACCTCCGGCGGCACCCTGGCTGGTGCGGTTACCAATACTCCAATGTTGGCCGCCGTCCGCTCGGCATCAGGTGAGTTAAACCAGCCCACTATCGGCTATGCGGTAGCTTATGTGTTTGGCGTCTTGGGGATGCTTCTATTCGCCCAATTAGCGCTACGTCAAGCCCCTAAAGATACTGATGCTCCGGTGCCGTTAGTTTCTCGGACCATACGGGTGGAATCTGATTCGATGCCTTCTATAGCGGCCTTAGAAGAACGCTATGAGGATCACATTAAATTCGCCCGAGTTCGACATGGAGAACACCAACCGGTTTTGGCTGCCACCGATGATGACGTGTTACGGCGCGACGATTTAGTAACAGTGGTGGGCCCCGCCGGCTTAGTTCAAGATGTGACACGAGAATTGGGACACAAATCTTCCCATGATTTACGGGCGGACCGCCGTTACCTCGATTTCAGAAGGATTACAGTATCCAATCCGGTGTTGGCTGGACGGAGCATCGAAGACCTGGAACTGGAAGAACGTTTTTCCGCCCGGATCATCCGCGTACGGCGCGGCGATGTAGACATGCTGGCGGAACCTTCTTTAGTACTCCAAACCGGAGACCGGGTCCGCGTGGTAGCTTCCCGGCAAACCATGGACTCCTTGTCTAAGTATTTTGGCGATTCGGCCCGCGGCTTAGCTGATATCAATCCGGTGGGATTCGCCATCGGGCTTGCTTTAGGGATTGGTTTAGGACTGGTACCTGTACCTTTGGGGTCCTTTACTTTCAAACTCGGAACCGCGGCTGGGACGTTGTTGGTGGGACTGGTATTTGGGCGGCTAGGTCGAGTGGGACCGTTTGTTACCACCATGCCTACCTCTTCTTCGCAAGCAATTTCCGAACTCGGGTTGCTGATGTTCTTAGCACAAGCCGGCGTGGCGGCTGGTACTCAGATTGCCGGTGCTTTCGCTTCCGGTGAATGGCTCAAAATCTTACTTCTTGGTATGGCTGTTACCACATTTTTAGGTCTAGGTATGTATTTCATCATGCGTAAAGCGTTCAAGACCGGAGGCACTCGACTTAGCGGTATGATCTCAGGCGCCCAGACCCAACCAGCGGTTTTAGCATTCGCTAACGCTAAAACCAACACGGATTCCCGGGTAGCGCTGGGCTATGCCTTGATCTACCCCGGAGCTATGGTGGCAAAAATTTTGCTCGGACAGATCATGGGACTCTTGGCATGACATAGGATATAAAGTAACTCGTCCGCTTCACAGCTATTTTTAAGGAGAACTAATGGCTCAACGTACTGTTGTGCAATTGATTGATGATCTAGACCAAACACCTGCCAGCCAATCGGTTGACTTCGAGTATGAGGGCAGGCGTTACAGCATTGACTTGAATGACCAACACGCTGGGGAACTCCGGGATTTTTTAGAGACCTACATCAAAGCCGGGCGTAAAGCCGGCAATTCCCGCCGTTCCGGCACGTCCAGGCGTCAAGAAGGTTTTGACCCGGCAGCAGTCCGGGCTTGGGCTGATTCCAACGGGATTGAGGTGTCCAAACGGGGACGCGTCCCCAATTGGGTAGTGGACCGCTACCGGGAAGCCGGCTACTAAACCACTCGGAGCCCCGCAATGGATTTGTGGGGTGTAGTAGTAAAAGCACCCCGCAAATTACTCAGTTTGAGCCGAACCTCACTGAGTGAAATTTTGCGGGGTGCTTTTTTTGTAAGTATTTTTACGGGTATTGCTCCAGTTCCGGGCGGCGGGCTAAAAACACCACCGAGGCCGCGAGGCCTCCCGGAACTACCAGCAACGCCACCACTAACATGATTAGTGCACTACCGGACATGGCTTCTCACCCCCTCTTCTAATGCGGGGTAAGGCTGGAAATCCAGCGGATCGTTTTTCCAAGGCACTAGGGGTAAGAGCAGCGCTGCCGCTAGGCTCACTGCCAACGAACCCCAACCCGCCAAATTCAGCAGCAGCCAAGGGTAACCCTCGTACTGCTCGGCAAAAGACTTAATCACGGTAGCTACCAGCATGTAGCCCAAAACCACTGGGCAGACCACGCTCACCAAGAAGCGCCACAATGTGTCCACTTTGAAGGTGGACAAAACTGATAGGTGGTAGCTGAATTGACGGCCTTGGCGGAACACCCACATGCATAACACCATCATCACTATGGCGGAAAGAACAATCCCGACTTCATTTATGTAGTGGTCCACCACGTCGAGGTTACTGAGGCCGGCTTGAGTGCCGAACGCTAATAGGGAGACCAGAGCCACCGGCAGCCCCATCCACAGGGCTGCGCGGGCTTCACTAAGACCCAGTTTGTCTTGGATGGCACCCGAGATCACCTGCAAGATGGAGATCAACGAGGTAAAGCCCGCTAGGAACAGCGAACCAAAAAAGAGAGTTCCAAACAATGCCGAAGCGGGCATCTCAGAGACCACTTTGGGGAAGGTGATGAAGGAGAGACTCACACCGGTAATTCCAGTATCTTTGCTTAGTTCCGCCATGGTCTGACCGTTCTCATGCGCCATGAAGCCCAGGATGGAGAAAACCGCTAACCCGGCCATGATCTCGAAGCTGGAATTGGCGAAGGCCACCACCAAACCAGGACTCGTGAGGTTTGATTTCCGTTTGCGGTAGGAGGAGTACGTCAGCATGATCCCAAAGGCCACCGAAAGCGAGAAGAAGATCTGACTGTAGGCCGCTACCCAGACATCTGGGTTTGATAGAGCCGCAAAGTTGGGCGTAAACAGGGCATCCAACCCGTCCACGGCACCCGGCAGCATCAATGACCGGACCATCAACACTCCGAAGGCTATTACTAGCACCGGGATGGCGATGGAGTTAGCCAATTCCACTCCTCTTTTCACGCCCAGTGCCATCACCACAATCGCTATAACCCAAATCAATACCAGGGGTAACATCACGCCCGCTACTGGACTTAAAAATCCTGTCTGCTTGGCGTGCAAATACTCCCCAATCAAGAATCCGGCGGTGTCTGTTCCCCACTTCTGGTCGAAGGAAAACACAAAGTAGGAAACGGCCCAAGCCAGGATCGCAGCATAGTAGATCGCAATGAAAAAACAGATCATTACCTGGAACCAGCCTAGTGATTCGGCCCAGTGGCCAAAACGCCGCGCTAAGCGACGGAAAGCTAACGGCGGGCTGCCCCTAAAACGGTGCCCTAAGGCGTAGTCCAGGAAGAGAATGGGTAACCCAGCGGTTAACAGTGCTACCAGGTAAGGGATCATAAATGCCCCACCACCGTTCTGATAGGCCACCCCGGGGAAACGCCAAATGTTCCCTAAACCTACCGCTGAACCAATAGCGGAGATAATGAAGCCGTATTGCCCGGACCACTGTTGCCGGTCCGGTACCGTAGCGTCTTTGCTTGCCTCAACTTGCACCATGGAAGCCCCTCCTTATTGAAGCCACTACCCTCATGTTATGCGTGCTATTACAGTTTCTCACCCATCTGGCCCTGAGGGGCTCCGTATAAGTCAAATTGAAGTACCTCAGCCCAGTCCTGGACAAATCTTAGTCAAAGTAGCGGCTGCTGGAGTTAACTTCATTGACACCTACCGGCGGAGCGGGGTTTATCGCGTGGATTATCCGCATGGACCCGGTAGTGAAGGCTCTGGATGGGTGGAAGCCACTGGCGAAAACGTGGAAGGTTTTGCGTTGGGCCAAGCTGTGGCTTGGGCTGATTCAGTAACCGGTTCTTACGCTGAATATGCGTTAGTGAAAGCGGACCAGCTGCTGCCCGTTCCAGCTGAGCTCCCACTGGACCAAGCAGCTGCTTTACCACTGCAAGGCATGACAGCCGATTACCTGATCCGTTCCACCTATCCCCTTACCGCCGGGGAAACCGCCGTGATCTATTCCGCTGCCGGTGGCGTGGGGCAGTTAGCCACCCAGATGGCGCTCGCGGCCGGTGCCCGGGTACTGGCCACCGTGAGTGCAGTGGAAAAAATACCT
>JAISMT010000114.1 GCA_031276585.1 Bifidobacteriaceae bacterium | reverse complement strand
GCTCTTCCGATCTCAGGCATTATTCCGACCGCAGCGGTCACCCAGGCGGTAGCAGAAGTTCAAGAAGCCATTGCTGCGATACGTACTGGCGTAGACCTAGACCACTTAGAAACCGACTTGGAAAATTTAGGAATTAACATCCGCAAAGCTTATGCGGCATACGAAGAAGCGGAAAGCCAAGCCCAAGATCAACTGAGCATTCGGGACGTGGTGCGAGGCAAGATAGCTGGATTGTTTTCAGGTGGCCCCCTTGGATCTTTGATTGCCGTACAACCATTACTAAGCGATTTAGCGTTCGAAGGTTTACAAGCTGCGGTCAAAGGCAAACCGACCCCCTGGGCTCAGTTCCTGCGCACACACCATGAGGATGTGCGCAGCGTCCTAGGCGGGGCTTTAGCTCCCGGCTTCCGTTTGGAAGCACCCAGCACGGATCAGGTCGCTAAAGGGGTCTCCGGCTGGGTGGACCTACTGGTGGGCGACACTTTAGCTATCAAAATTGAACGCGGCCAAGCCAAAGCAGACCAACCTCCCACTTCTGTAGCCGCCCTATTGGGGAAAATTGACCGAGTGGCACAAGCCCGAGGAAAAGACAGTTCCAAAATTGCGGTAACCAAAGTAACCGCACCGGACGGCGGTATTAGCTGGCTAGTTGCCATCCCTGGGACCATGGAGCCCACCCAAATGGGCCAATCAACTAACCCAGCTGATATGGACACTAACATTCGTGCAATTACCGGTGACGCTAGCGCAGTGGGTTTCGCCGTAGTGGCAGCTCTAGCAGATTCGGGAGTTAAAAAGGGACAACCCGTAGTGTTAGCGGGGCATTCCCAAGGTGGCATTGTGAGCGCCGAACTGGCAGCAGACCCCGAATTTACTTCCAAAGTGACCGTTGCAGGGGTTCTAACTGTGGGCTCACCCGTAAGCCAACTCACGCCTCGAGGAAACTCACAGTGGCTTTCTCTGGAACACACCCAAGATGTCATTCCAGCGCTCTCCGGAGGAGCCAACCAACACGGCCGCAACCACACCACCGTAGTGCGGGACTTAACCCAAGCCAGCACCGCTGCAATACGTAGTAAAGCGGATGCTTTCAACGGAGCCCATGGTTTGACGGCTTATACCGACACTGCCCAGCTGGTGGACCGCAACCAACATCAATCCACTACTGCCTGGAAGCAGGCCGTAGCACCCATCATGAATCCTCGTTCTACCGCCACCACCACGGATTACACCATCATTCGGCAATAGAACCAGTTGGTATCAACGTGACCCATCATCATCCGAACGGCGTTTAAGCGGTATCGACAACAACGCGGTAGTTATGGCCAGCACCAAACCGGCCCACACTGCGGTCCAAAAACTACCGATGCGCAGACCAAAACTAGCGAAGGAGGTAACCCAAGAAACCAGTTCCAGCACAGCAGCGTTCACTACCAAAGCAAACAAACCTAATGTGAGGATGTATAGGGGGAAAGAGATAGCTTTCAGTAAAGGTTTCACCACTGAGTTCACTACAGCCAACAGAAAACCTAAAACCAGGTAAACCACCACTAATGTCAACACGGACTGGCCAGCTGGTTCCACCCACATGGAACTCCATAAACCATCCACTATCCACAAGCCAACCGCATTGACTACAACCTGCCAACCAAAGGGAACCATGTTTCCATGGTGCCACCCCAAGACCACCCTGGGGCCAATGCTGTGGCGTGTGAGTCACGTTTTTGTTTTCCAGCTGTGAAACCATAGAACCATGTCTAAGGTGCCCATTCGCCCTACCGTGGAAGCCTTGCCCGCTTATAAAGCTGGCGCCCGCCCTACCGGACGGTTGGTTTACAAGCTTTCCTCTAACGAGTCCCCTTTCCCGCCCCTACCGGGAGTGTTAGCAGCCGTAGAGAGTGCTGCTGTCGACGTGAACCGGTACCCCCGAATGGTGCCGGAACGGCTGGTGGACGGCATCGCCCGTTTCCATGGTTTGGAACCCAACCAAGTTACGGTGGGGGCGGGGTCTATAGCCGTAATAGCCCATGCTCTAGCTGCTGTTGTAGAACCCGGCGAACAGGTGTTATACGGCTGGAGGTCGTTCGAGGCTTATCCCATTGTGACCGGTGTGGCTGGAGCGGAAGCTGTCACAGTGCCAGTGACAGAAGACCAACGGTTGGATTTGGAAGCTATGGCTGCGGCCGTAACCCCCCGGACCCGCGCCGTATTAGTCTGCTCACCCAATAACCCCACCGGACCGGCCGTACGGCAAACCGAGTTTGAACAGTTCATGGCCGCAGTCCCTTCCGACGTGTTGGTGATACTGGATGAGGCATACGTGGAGTTTGTGACTGACCCACTAGCAGTGGACGGTTTAGCTGCTCTACACCGCTACTCCAACCTGATGGTGTTACGTACCTTTTCCAAAGCCTACGGCCTGGCCGGGCTACGGGTAGGCTACGCACTGGGGCGGCCCCGATTGATTGAAGCAGTTAGAACCGTGACCACACCTTTTTCCGTTTCTGTAATGGCTGAACTAGGCGCGCTGTTCTCATTGCAGCTGCAAGACGAGTTAGCTCAACGAATCCAAACGGTGGTGGAAACCCGCAATTTCATGGTGGAAGGCCTGGCCGCGCAAGGTTGGGAAGTTCCAGATGCACAAGGAAACTTTATTTGGCTTGATTTAGGGGCCGATGCCGTACCGTTCTCAGACGCTTGCCAGCGGGCGGGCCTTTTGGTGCGGCCTTTCCCGAATCACGGTGTCCGTGTCTCAGTGGGGGAACGGCCCGCCGCAGAACGCCTCCTTGAAGTGGCATCCACCTGGATTTGAACTCCACCCCGGACACCCCGGTAACCCACTCCAGGGATTTAGCTGCGGGCCTCAGGTACTGTTCCGGTGGCGAGCGCCTGAGCTACCTCGGAAGCAGTGGGGATAGAAGACCCGGCGCCTCGGCGGCTAATGGTGATAGATGCAGCAGCAGTAGCAGCTCGCGTGGCTTCCACCAGAGTGGCGCCCTTGGCTAGCCGAGCCGCCAACACGCCGCAGAAGGTATCGCCACCCGCAGTGTGATCCACGGGGACCGTAGGTAAGGCGGGCACCAATTCGATTTCTTGGCCCGCTTGCGCCACCAAACAACCTTCCATGCCGCGGGTCATAACTACGGACGGCACCAGCCTTTGCAGAGCCCGCATCAAACTCTTGTTGTCTGAAGGGTAAAGACCAAAGCTATGGGTAGCAATGTCACGGGCTTCCTGCTGGTTCACAATCAGCACGTCAACGTCAGTAAACAGCTCTGAAGGCACCTCCACGGAAGGCGCTGCATTGAGCACAAAAAGGCCTCCCGCTGCCTGCGCGGCCTTAGCCACCGCTTCTAACGGTATTTCCAGCTGGGAGAGCACCACTTGAGCGTTTTGAAGTACCGCCTGATATTCCGAAGTTACCTCTACCAGTGAGTTTGCGCCCGGTATCACCGTGATCACGTTGGCTCCGGTTGGATCCAACATCACTAGGGCCATGCCGGTGGCGGCTTCCACGGTGCGGATCAGGCTGGTGTCTACCTGCGCGTTGGCCAGGGCTTCACGCAACAATGCCGCTTCGGTGTCATCTCCTAGTGCGCTAATCAGGGCGGTTTTAGCTTGACCGGCGTGGGCGGCGGCAATGGCTTGGTTAGCACCCTTACCACCCGCGAAACGTTGGGCGGCAGTAGCCAGCACCGATTCACCGGCTTGCGGCCAGTGCGGGACCCGTACTTCGAGATCGGCGTTGGCCGATCCAACTACAACAACACTGAACCCCTCAGGGGATGCGGTGGAAGTCATGGCCAGATTCTCCTTCATTGGTTTGGCTGCCTGGCTATTTTACCGGTAAGGAACCATGGCGCGTTCCCGGGGCACCCCTGGCCGAGTTTTGCAACCTACTCTGGCATTGAGGGAGTACCCCACTCCACTTGGTTGAACAACGCAAAATCGGTATCAAAGGTGACTATCTGGGCTCGGTTCGCTAGAGCTAATGCCGCCAGGTGGGCACCGTTAGTCAAGCTACCAGCCCGGCCAGCTGCGGTTAGGAGAGTCCGTAGGTGCCGGGCGTGATCTGGGGCCGGTGTCACAACTCGCACTGGTGGCGCATCAAGCCAAAGGTCCACCAGCTCCAGAGCTCGATCTGCTGTGAGGGGACGGGGCAGCAATTTGGGGTGGGTCACAATGCGCACAAATCCAATCAGATTCATCCAAGGTACTAGTAGAGGTTCAGAGCCGTTCAAGGCTGCGACCAGCCAACCCTTGGCTACCTGGTGTTGTAGTGCATCTTGGTTCACGGCGCACACCAAAACATTGGTGTCGATCAGTTTCACGGTTCAGCTTCCTTCCAGTCCCACCCGTTCCGTCACATCTAGCTCCGCTAGCACCCGGGAGGTGTGGGTGAGGTCCACGGTAGCCTCACCCAACGAGTAGGTCGGAAACGTGACTGGTTTCTGTTGCGCTCGGTCCCGTAAACCCTTCACGATGGCCGCATTTACTACCGATTTGAAGGATTCGCCGCGCTCGGCTATTGCCTCTTTGATCAGCATTTCGGCTTCTTCTGTCAATGTGAGCGTAGTGCGCATATCTAAAGCCTAACACTTGCGCATCAACTGTCTTGCATCATGATGCTTCAAGTTGTAGGTGTCAAACTTTATCCTGCCGCCAAGGCCGCCACATCGCCATCGGCCACTATTGCTACGGCCCCTGCTATAGCCCCGGCTTCCCCCGCCTTCTCTAAGGTCTCGCCACGCAGTACCTCAGCCGTGAAAGCCGCCGCAAAAGCATCCCCCGCACCATTAGAATCCAACACCGTTCCCGCAGGTAGGGGAACGGCTGGCACCTCAAACGGTTCGCCAGCGCGAGGGTAGACGGTGGAGCCAGCCGCGCCGCGGGTTACAGCCACCATCCGGGCCCGCCCCTCAGCCAGAACCGAACCGGCCACTTCCGGCGCCCGCTGACCCAAGTTGGCCGAGGACATGAACACTAAATCGGCCAACTCGGCAAACTCGCGGTGATGCAGGTTGGTCCCGTCCCAATCCTGCAGGTCGGTGGCAGTCAAAACACCTTGCGCCACGGCTTCCCGCAGCGGGTGGCGCGCCCAGTTGACAATCACCGCGTGAACCAAACGGGCTTGACGTAACCCATCACGCCACAAGGCGGAATCTGGCAGTAGGTCATAGGGGTGGCGAGGGTCGTAGAGCGAGGTCCGGGTACCGTCAGGGGCCACCAAGTTGACGCTCCGGCGGGTGCCAGCAGCGTGGGTTACAGCACGTAACTCAACCGCCGATGCCGCGTAATAGTCCCGCACCATCCGGCCTTCCAGATCTTCCCCTATTACGTCACAAATCACGGTTCGGAGGCCTTGAGCAGCGTATCCGGCCGCCACCCCATAACCGGCGTGGCCCAAATGAGAACTAATAGGAGGCACCAGAATGGTGTCCACGTTTGGGGGCGGTAAGGCCGGTACCCGCACGTTGTGGTCCACGCCAATCCCACCCACTACCAGTACGTCAATCACTGGAAACACGCCTTCAGGTACGGGATTCTGCGCATGGCTGGACTGTAGCAGCCATGCGGTAAGGCAATTGGGGCTTGGGTAGGCGGGGTCCGGTTTGGCTGGGGGCTTGGGTTAGGTAGGTGGGGCGGAGCTTAGCTGAGGCGGAAATGGCCAGGGGCCCGGTTTGGCTGAGGGCTTGGGTTAGGTAGGTGGGGCGGAGGTTAGCTGAGGCGGAAGTCGCCAGGGGTCCAGGGTTAGCTGGGTTCCAGGTTGGCTGAGGCCCAGGGTTAGTCGAGGTTCGGTTTAGCTGGGGTCCGGCCGTCGCACTACCCCCACTTGACACCATGGAAACTCGGGGGTTTACTTTCCATCATGGAAACTGAAGGCCCCGATGCCGCGCCAACACCCACGCCTCCCCCCACTCCCGCCGAAGCTGCCACCGCCCTAGCGCAGATCGGCGCGACCCAAGCCTCCGTCAACGAGAAACTACGCACCCCCATCTGGCATTTCCCGGCCTTAGCTAGTTGCACTGGAGTAATGGTCGGCTCGTTTGCGGCGCCATCGGGAATCAGAAACGCTACCTTCGTGGCAGTGGCGGTAGCCCTTCTGGTACTGATCCGGCTGCAAGTATTGGGCTGGAAAGGTATTTCCCCCTCCTTCCGCTGGGGCTTCAACCGGAACACCATAATCACGGTGTCAGCCCAAGTGCTGGTAGGGGCCTCCATTATATTGGGGGTCTGGTTCGGCTCCACCCATGAAGGTTCACCCTGGTGCTGGGCCGTAGGATTAACGGTATTCGTTGTTACCTGGCTGGTTACCGCCACCCTGAGCACCCTGGCTTCCCGTCCCAACCAACCCATCGCATCATGAGCCGCACCCCACCGCAGTTCAATCCCGAAATTCATGCACCCCTACGCCTGCGGATAACAGCCCTGCTGGCACCCGTGGCCTCCTTGGAATTCGGGTTTCTGCAAGACGAGTTGGGAGTGAGTGCCTCGGTGCTGTCCAAGCATTTGTCCAGGCTGGAGACCGTGGGGTACGTCCAGTTCACTAAGACTGCAAAAAAGGGTCACCTACACACTTGGGTTTCGATGACGCCTAATGGCCACGCTGCTTTCAGCGCTCACGTTAGGTTTTTAGAACAGATTGTGGCGGCGGAAGGGGCGGCATCGGACCGCAAAAAGCTGCCCGATGCCGTTCCCGTCTTTTCCGGCGGCACCCCCGCTAAAGGCGACACTCCCGTTGAAGGGGGCGCAAAGCCGATCTAAGAAATAAGGCGGCGGGCGAGCGCGGGCGAGCGCGGGCGAGCGGGCGAGCGCGTACTCCCGTGTGTGCACGCAGCGCCGCCCCTGAGCCCTGCGCCTATACGCGGCGCCGGCCCGGGGGGGGAGGAGGAGGCGGGGGGAAAGGAGGAGGAGGGGTGCCGTGTGTTAACGACGGTTGAAAAGTGGGCCGGTTTTGGTGGTTGAAAATGTGGCCACTTGGTTGGTTGGATTTTAGCTTGTTGG
>JAISMT010000069.1 GCA_031276585.1 Bifidobacteriaceae bacterium | reverse complement strand
GTTGTGCTCCACCTGCAAGGTGGGGTCTTCTGAGGCCAAACGGCTCAGGCCAGTACCCAACTTGTCTTCATCGGCCGAGTTGGCGGCCTTGATGGCCACTGGCAGCATGGGCTCAGGTGACATCCACGGTTGAGCCACCAACGGTTTAGCTATGTCGGAGATAGTGTCTCCCGTTTCCGCACTACCCAGGCGAGCCACGGCTGCTAAATCACCGGCCACCGCGTAAGGCACTGGGCGTTGTTTGGCACCCATGGGAGAGGTAAGAGTTCCGACTCGCTCATTCTCAGAGTGAGTGCGGGGTTCACCGTCCCGTTCGGCTTGGGTGCCTTCCACGTGCACTGTTGATTCCGCTCGCAGTGTCCCCGAGAACACCCGCACAATGGAGATTCGCCCCACATAGGAGTCTTGGGTGGTCTTGATAACTTCCGCTACCAGTGGTCCTTTAGGATCACAGCTAATGTCTACCGTTTTACCAGTGGGCTCTACTACTTCCGGTAGTTGGGCTACCACCGGACTGGGGAACCCGTCCCGGATCAGGTACAACAGCTCTTGGCTGCCGATGCCGCCCGCCGCCGCCATCGGCATGATGGGGAAGAAGGTGGCTGCTGCCATAGCTTTTTGCAGATCAGCCTTGAGGGCTTCACCGTCCAGTTCGCCCCCTTCTAAATAGGCTTCCATCAGGTCTTCATCGCCGGATTCGGTGATTAACGCCTCAATGAAGGCCTCCCGGTTACGCTCCATCTTGCCTACTTCAGCACCCGCCGCATCCCGCACTTCGCGTTTCCCGGAAGTGAAGTCCACCACTTTGGCGGTCAGGATGTCTAGCAGCGATCCAATCTCAGCTTCGGATTTGTAGATGGGCACCATCATGGGCAGCACCGATTCACCGAATGATTCGCGGCAAGAATCCACCACCGCGTCGTAATCCGCCCGCGGGTTATCCAGTTTGGTGATCAAAATGGCACGGGGCATGCGTACGCGGGCTAACTCGTCCCAGAGCAGCCGAGTGGCCCCACTGATGCCGTCCACGGCGCTGATCACAAACACGGCGGCATCGGCGCCCCTGATAGCGGCCCGCAAGTCACCTAAATAGTCCGCGTACCCGGGCGAGTCAATCAGGTTGATCTTCACACCCCCAAAGCTGACGGGCGCCAACGCCAACCCCACGGACCGGTTGGTTTTGTGCTCTATGTCCTCATAGTCCGTGACGGTGGTGCCTTCGGCCACTGAACCAGCCCGGCCAATCTCGCCGGTAGTGAGCAGGAGGCCCTCAACCACTGTGGTCTTGCCTACTCCGGAAGACCCCACAAACACCACGTTGCGGATCTTGCCAGGGTCATTGACCGGCGCGGCAGACTTGGACTGGGTGGGGGATGAATTCTCTACAGCCATGTGTGAGCCCTCTCTTTGGTGGTAGCGACAGTGCTTATCCTCTGGCAACCTATCATTCCAGGCTGCCGCCGAGTTCCGCCATCGGCCCTAAAAACAGCCCCCAGTGCTCCAGTTCGGCTTCAAACCATGGTGAGGTGCGGCAGTTACCCGTTCTCAACCAGCGCAAACACCCACCAAATTACACACGTTGCCTACTACATTCATCCCGTGTCCAAGTTGACTTTGGTTATAGACAATTAGGGCATTACGACGAGCGTGTATCCAGGCGTTAAACGAGGGTACCTCGGTAAACGCCTTGGTCCGGCAGTTCATAACCAGTTATGCCGAAGGGGATACCGGACCAATGCAGACCGTGGATCGCATCCTCCAATTGGCGTGTTCTTCTCAAGCCTCTGGCGGACCCAACGGACGCGCTTGGACCCGGGAACAAATACATGAACGGTGAGGCCTTTGGGGACCCTGACGTGCTGATGTATCTATTTGTCGGGTGTACCGCCAGCCAGACGTTCCAACGCAGCCGTCACTACCTCTAGGGATTCAGTGCGCCAGAGAGGCGGCATAGACGCCAGCAAAAACGCTCCGTACCGTTTGGTAGCTAAACGCGGATCCAGCACCGCCACCACTCCCCTATCTTCTACCGAACGGATTAAACGCCCCGCACCTTGAGCCAACATCAAAGCTGCATGCGCTGCTGAAACTGTCATGAAGCCATTCAAACCTGCCCTATCGGCCGCTTCCGCCCGGGCCGACATGACCGGATCATCCGGCCGGGGGAACGCCAACCGGTCCACCGTAACCAACCGGCAAGTGCGTCCCGGAGCATCAATGCCTTGCCACAAGGAGTTGGTGCCAAATAGGCAAGCGGCCTCGTCCGCTACAAACTCTTCCATCAACGCGGGCAACGACTTTTCACCTTGCACCAAAATGGGCACTTCCAGGCGTTCTCGCAGTGTCTCCGCTGCCGCTTCCGCCGCCTTTTGGGAGGTGAACAGGCCCAAGGTTCCGCCCTGCGCCGCCCGCACTAACTGTTCTAAACGCTCATGTTGGGTGGTTTGATGGGCTGCGTCACGGCCCGGTTCGGGCAGATCAGAAGCGACATACAAGATGCCTTGATGGCTGTAGTCAAACGGTGAACCCACATCCAGACCCTCCCATTCACCCCTCGTGAGACCTACCCGCGCCGCCGCTGCCTCCAATCCGCCCGCCACACTCAAAGTAGCGCTGGTCAGTACGGCGGTGGCATGCCCGAATAGACCCTCTGCCAGAGAATCAGCCACATCTAGGGGCGCGGCATAAAGCAACACTTCACCGTTCAGGCCACTGCGTGATAGCCAAACCACTTTGGCGTTGGCAACCTTGGTGGCTGTGGTTTTAACGTCCGCGGCTTTGGCGCTTGGATCAAGCTTTTCCTTACCCGAGTCCTCCACTGAAGATTCGGGTTGGGATTGTGTCGCTTCCGCAAGCGTTCCGCTCTTAGGTACCGCCTCGGCCGAGCCCAGGGTAGACATCTCCGTTACCTCCTGCAAAGCGGCCTCCGCAGACTTCTTGTGGGCATCGGGGGCTTCAGCGGCAGAACGTACCAAGGATCCGGCCGCACGGACTTCGGACGCCAACACTTGTAAAGCTTCACGGAGTTTTTCCGGCAGGTTGCCGCGCAACCGCTTCACCGTGCCCGGTGCTGTCCCCAAGCCCAGCAATATTTCAAAGGTCCG
>JAISMT010000039.1 GCA_031276585.1 Bifidobacteriaceae bacterium | reverse complement strand
CCGCACTAACAACGCATCTTCACGGCCCCTACTAGGCGGCAAATCCCCATCCGTAGAACGGGTATACCCCACTGCAATAAACCCACCATCCGCAGTACCCACCACCGCATTGAACGCATCATCCCCAGTGCCACCAAACGTCTTCGACCACAACAAACGCGGCCCAACAGCAACCTCTCCAAACGAAAGCCGGTCTCGCCGAGACGGCGGCGCCCAGGGCACCGTAAGATCAACCAACTCAGGTCGTTGCCCTTTTCTCTTCGGCAAAAACACCGGCAATGGAGACTTCCTGTCAGAACTCGAATCTGTCTCAACAATCTTTTCCACTGAAACAGGTTCCGGGACAGCATCACGCAATGCCTCAGCAAATTCATCGGCAGTTTGAAACCGATCAACCGGATCCTTCTCAAGAGCCCTAACCACAACATCACTCAAAGGTCTAGGCAGGTCAGAGTTGAGTTCAATCGGAGGCCGTACAGGGAGGTTAGTGCGGGCGAAAAGGACCATACCCGGGTCGCTGCCTGGGAATGGAGGGTTCCCTGTCAACAGCCGGTACAGCACACAGCCAACCGAATACAAGTCAGTCCGGACGTCCAGGTTCCTGTTATCACGCAGCTGCTCGGGGCTCGCGTAGAGGAGGGTACCAAGGACGCCACTCATGGTGATGCTTGTAGCATCCTGGGCTTTGGCGATACCAAAGTCAACCACTTTGGCTGGTCCCTTTACGGGAACCATGATGTTCTCTGGTTTGACGTCTCGGTGCAGAATCCCATGCTCATGGGCTGCGCCGAGTGCTCCCAGCACATCAAGCACCAACGACACAGATCGGCTGGTGTCAAGGCCTTGCTTAGCTAGTTGCCTAAGGTCTAAGCCGTCCACAAATTCCATGACGATAAACGGAAGCATGTCAGTGAATCCGGTAGCGAAACGCACCTCACCTTGGTCGCCGTAGTCATAGACCGCGATGATCGACGGGTGGGTCAACCCGGCGACCAACCGGGCCTCGCGTTTGAACCGCTCCCGGTGCTCCTCGCTTTCAGCTTTGTCCGATGAGATCACCTTGACCGCCACAACCCGTCCCAAGTTGGTGTCCTCGGCCTTGTAAACAGACCCGAATCCCCCCGCGCCTAAACGCTCGAGCACCTTATAGCGGCCTGCGATCAAATCGGGTCTCCGCCCAATATTAGACGCCATGAAAGAACCACACTAGACCTGAAAACGACACCTTTACCTCCTGCAAGGTTCGAGGTAGTGCCAACAAATGGCACGTCATCGTAAACTCGCACTGGACTGTAAAACCCGGACCTGACTTGACCGCACTGTCACGAGGCAGATGCCGGGGCGAATAGCGTAAACCCGCTTGAAAATGGCGAAATGGCCCGGTTGAGTCACAGCGACTCGCCTACTACGGTTTGAGCGTTTCGCCATGGTTGGGGCCACCTCATGTTCATTCAAAAGTTCAGTGAGTCGGTTCGCTGAAATAGCTGCCATCGACATGCTAGCCGGAAAACGTAAACCGGGTTGAAATATTGGGATCGCATGTTTGATACCGTCCCGCGTAACCCCGCGTATTTGGTCACCAAAATGGTGGCCAACTCAGTGAAACAAGCTTGGGGAATCTCCGTTCCCACGGTGCCGGGCGGCATCGGCCCCTTACCGAGCTGGAGCTGTCGCAGTACACCTGTTCTAATCATGTCGATTGCCCACCCACCTGAGGCCTGTCCCTGAGCCCCGGCCTAGGCTTTCCTCGTTGAAACCCGAGAAGAAGGACAATTCTTTACCAATAATGGTAAAGTATTGTCCGTGACTATTCGGGGTGAGCTTTGGAACGCAGCAATGGAACAGTACGGCTACGTGTCCGTATTAAACGCTAACGAGTTGGGCATCCCGGTGGTCGAGTTGGGTAAATTATCGGCTCGCGGCAAGCTCACCCGCGTGTGGCAAGGGGTTTACCGTTTCCCGGAATGGCCGTTATCTGCTAACGACCACTTGATGGAAGCAGTCTTGTGGACCCGTGACCCTAGTGCTGCGTTGTCCCACGACACGGCTCTAGACGTTTACGAGTTGTCTAACATCAATCCAGCTAAGGTGCATGTCACTATCCCCAAGCGAGCCAAACAGCTGCGTCGCAAAGAATCCCCCCCTGCGCTCATAGTCCACTATGAAGACTTGATACCTGAACAGGTTGGTTGGTGGGAACTAATTCCCACTGTGACAGTTGCCACTGCTATAGACCAATGCATTGAGACGAACGTTCGCACCGATCTAGTGACGCAGGCCATCAACACAGCTCGCGCACAGGGCCGAATTGACGAAGCAACTGCTGAACGGCAACGCCACGAGTTGAGAGGCGAACTGAGATGACAATTTTTGATTTGCCTGACAAGAAACGACCAATACCAAGCGTGAACGCCATGAACCGGTGGCTCTCTGACGCAGAAAGAAACACCCAAATCACTTAACGCAGCCTGCCTTGATATTTTCGACTACCGCGCCGACGAGGCCGCACAACTCGAACGTCCTGTCCGCAGCTGGCCGCCTAATTTCCACATCAACGAATACTGGAAACGTAGTTACCCCTCCCTGGCGGCATCCTTAGGCATCACTCTCACACTCGAAGAACTGGTTGCGATTATCGAAGAGTGGGTACAAGAAATCAGTCAGGTTGTGCAATAGTTCGTTCAAGCTTTGAAGGTAGCCTGCTGCCACCGATTTTTATGCCTTCACCAGACAAGCTGCTTTGTGTTTAGACAAGCACGGCTGGTCTTAGATAACTCTCATAGTCTTCTGCTGTCAGGCTTAAGGCGCTAGCCGAAGCTAGATACATGAGAACGAACCCTTTACCTCCCATTCATGACCCTCAATACGCCGTTCCGGCATCTGCGCCCACACCTAGCAGCCGGAACAAGATCATTGCTGCAGCGGTGGCCGGGGTAGTGCTGCTGCTGGCGGCTGGAGGGGTGGCGACGGCGGCAGTCCGCGACCGGACCCATACCGCAGGCCGAGTAGTGGGCCAACCCATCCAAATTCCGCAAGCGCCCGCTGCGTCGGCTTCCGGCTCCAGTACCTCCACTGCTGGACCCGCCACCAACCCGGCTCCAGCGCCAGCCCCCGCACCTCAACCCGCTCCGGCCGCGCCCGGCATAATAAGTGAAGCTCAAGCCAAACAAATTGCTTTAGCCCAGGTCCCTGGCGCTACTTCCATTCGCATCCACTTGGACTACGATGACGGCCGGCAAACCTACGAAGGTGAAATCATCAAGGGCTATACGGAATACGACTTTGAGATCGACGCTGTGACCGGAGTCATTTTGGAATGGGACATAGACGATTAACCACGGCGGGAACGGGTGTCCGAGGGGGGACTTGAACCCCCATGCCCCGTTAAGGGCACTAGCACCTCAAGCTAGCGCGTCTGCCAATTCCGCCACTCGGACCTAAGGACAAGACAAGATATCACGGCGAGGCTGACCCCCCGTGAGTTACCCGGGAGGCAGACTGTTGTAGTGAGTATGCAAACCATGCAGCAAGCAGAAGTACCTCAGTGGCTCAAGGTGAGCGGCGGGGCCGCCTGGCGATTCTTAGCTTTGGCAGCAGCAGTATGGGTGGCGGTCAAAGCCGTCCACCGAGTTGAACTGGTGGCAGTGGCACTTTTTGGCGCGGCAGTGATCACTTCCGTGTTGCGACCTTTCACTAACCTGCTGCACCGAGTGATGCCGCGGGCGTTGGCCACCATCTCGGCTTTTCTGGTGGCGCTGGCAGTGGTTGGCGGGCTAGGCACTTTTGTGGCGGTCAGCGTTTCCAACCAGATACCACGGCTATCGGCTGAATTGATCAACGGGATTGAGCAGATCAACCGGTTTCTAGCTTCTATGCCCGCCCCTATTAGCGAGATGGACCTCACCAAAGTAGGCGACACCATCCAAGACTGGCTCCGGCACAATTCGGGAGCGGTGCTATCTGAAGTAATCACCCGGTTTGGAGTACTGGCCGAGGTTATGACCGGATTGATCTTGGCTATTTTCTGTTCAGTTTTTTTTATAAACTCTGGAACCCGGATGTGGGAATGGTTTATCAGCCAGTTCCGGCCTAATACTGGGAGTAAACTCCAAGCCGCCGGTGAGGCAGCTTGGAGTACTTTTGCGGGTTACACTCGGGGAATTGTGATAGTTGGCTCTACTAACGGATTATTTGCCGGGCTAGGTCTAACCATACTGGGGATTCCTTTGGCCACCGCCATAGGTGTTTTAGTAGCTATAGGAACATTTATCCCCTACGTTGGTTCAGCCATTGCCATGTCTGTGGCCGTAGTGGTGGCCTTGGCCGCCAAAGGCCCCTGGTGGGCCCTTGGCGTAGTGGCTCTGATAGCGCTGATTGGCCAGATCGAAGGCCATTTGCTGCAGCCTTTAATCATGTCTAAACAGGTTAGTTTGCATCCGGTAGTAGTTGCGATCACTGTGGTAGCTGGAGCTCTTACCGGAGGTGTAATAGGCGCTATTGTGGCGGTCCCCGTGGTGGCCGTAATTTGGTCCGCGTTTACCCGTCTGCGCACATTTGAAGGTGCCACTGAACTCCAGCCGGAGTAGTTACTTTTCGGATCTGTGCCAGGATTGGACAATGAAGCTTCAGCGTACGGTCAACATCGGTTTGATCCTGGCTGGCGCGGCCGCCGTGGCTATAGGTTCCCGGTGGCACCGTACCTGGGGGGCTACCCCCGAAGAACACGCCTCAGCCTTACCCGGCGATGAACTGATCCCGAATCCCACATTTGTTTCCACCCGTGCCATTACTTTTAATGTACCTCCCGAAAAGGTCTGGCCTTGGCTAGTCCAAATGGGTATGGGCCGGGCCGGCTGGTATTCCTATGACCGTCTAGCAGCAGTTTTTTCTTCAGTACCAACCCGTTCCGCCACCACAGTGGTGG
>JAISMT010000025.1 GCA_031276585.1 Bifidobacteriaceae bacterium | reverse complement strand
GTTGTGGATTATGCGGACTATTCGGGATGCTCCCAAAGCAACGGTGGTGTCCACCAAGGTTAACCCGTCAGGTTCCTCCACCAAGTAGCAGTTGAGGGGAAAAGTTCTGGCCAATAGGGTTGCTTGCTTGATATGGGAGTAGCTACGGACTCGCATGTGGACCCTCTTTCTGTACCCAAGCAGGATGATTGGGGGGACTAGCTATGCGCCTTCTGGTAGTACCAGGACACCCTCAGTTTGAACCTTGGCGGAGAGTCTTACGATAGTCCGGTGCGTTTGCCTAAGCGATTTGGCGGCCTGAGCCAACCCAACGGCATCGGGCAGGTGAAAGCCCAACTAGAGGCTGCTGGAATTAGGCTTACCGACTTAACCGATTCCAACCCCACCCATTTTGGTTTAGGTACGCCCCAAGTGCTGGAAGTGGTGGCCGATGCCGCCCGCCGGGCTACCAGGTATAGCCCCGATCCGCAGGGTCCGTTACCGGCACGGGAGGCTTTGGCGGCTCGGTTTGGGGGCGGGCCCGAGGAGTACTGGTTGACGGCTAGTACCTCGGAAGCGTATGCCTGGATATTCAAACTGCTGTGTGAACCGGGCGAGGCCGTGGCGGTGCCAACCCCGGGATATCCGCTGGTAGAACCGTTGGCGGCGCTAAACGACATCACTACAGTTTGCTTCCCCTGGCACTATTTACCTGCTGAGGGCTGGTATTTGGACTGTGACCTGATGGCGCAAGCAACCCAACGCCCCCAAGTGAAAGGATTGGTGCTGGTGAATCCCGGAAACCCAACTGGCACCTATTTGAATCCAGCCGTCCGGGAAGCCGCCGTGGAGGCTTGCTCGAGTGGCGGCTGTGTGCTGGTGGTGGACCAGGTTTTTGCACCTTTCGTGCTGGAGGGTGAGCGGTTCAACCTGGCGGGGGAGGAACCGGTGGTTAGCTTCGCTTTCGATGGTTTGTCTAAGCTGCTCTGCGCGCCGGGGCTTAAAATCAGTTGGTTGCGGTTGTCGGGGCCGGAAGATCAGTTGCAGCCACTGCGCTCGGCGTTAGGTCAGATTGCGGATGCTTATCTTTCGGTTAATGCTCCGGCGGCTTTGGCCCTACCGGAACTCTTGAATTTGTCCGATGGCGTAGTGGAGAATACGCGCCAACGTTTGCTCCTAAATTTGGTTACTGCCCGCCAAATTTTGGACGCTCCGCCTTACCGAGTCCGGCGTTGCGAAGGGGGTTGGAGCGCGGTGGTTGATGTACCAGCAGTGCTGCCCGATGACGATCTGGTGATACACCTGATGCGCCACGCGGGTTTGGCGGTGCATCCGGGTTGGTTCTATGACTTGGCGGAACCGGCCACCTTAGTGCTTTCCCTATTGCCGCCGCCGGCTGTTTTCGCCGAGAATTGCGGACGTCTACGTGCTGCCATTGATGCTCTGTAGCTCCGCTTTGAATACCTTGCCCTCAGAATTGGCCCCTGAAAAGTGGGCTTAAGGTGCTATTACGAGGGAAATGCGCTCCCTTACGCCCCGTGTGGGCAGTTTAGGACCTTACTCCCGACGCCGTTCGCCGCGTTCGGCGTTCCCCATGCCCCGTGTGGGCAGTTTGATACCCCCAGATTTTTACCCTATCAACGCTGGCTGTCCGTTTCCGTAGTTCAACCGGCTGATCCTACAGACACCACAAAACCAGTCATGCACCAAAGTGCCCACACGCGAAACAAGAGGAGACGAAACCTAGCCAGTTTAAAGACTCACATCGACTTATCGGGTTGGTTGTTACCGGCCAAACGTTCAAGTAGAAAAGCGAAGCTGCCTTCGGCGGCACCTAGTGATAGCTCCGTGATCCGCATGATGGCGGCGGCTTGTTTAGCCAGTTCGGCTGGCCCCCAGTCGAAGATGCCCCGGTCTAGGAGGTTCTGGCTACCCACTAGTAAGAACTGAACTGTTTCTAGCGGGTAGGGGGTTTGGTAAACGCCTTCAGCGATACCTTGTTGGACAGCATCGGCCATGATGGGTGAAATCGCTTTAACGGTTTCGGTAATTGACTTTTCGTGAAACTGGGCGTTAGCGGGTTTGTGCAGTTCGTCGATGATGGTCTCACCCTCATCAAGCCCGTTTAACGCAACCAGGTTGACAGCCGCGATGATATGCCCGATTTTGCTATGCGCGTCCAAAGTTGCGTCGTCAGCAATTAAACGAGCCTGTTCTGCCATCCGGTTCACAATCCGAGCTACCACCGCCTCCATCACATCTTGTTTCGACTGGAAATAGTGGTAGAAGGTACCTTTGCCAATTTCTACGGCTTCCAAGATGTCATTGATAGTGGCTTGCTCGTAGCCTTTGGACCCAAATAGTGCCTGCGCAGCGTCAAGAATCTGGTTCAGCCGTACGTCACGTTTTTTGGCCACTCGCATATGGTTGCCCTCCTTACGGTTGGAGTTGCCGTGATTCAAAACAACGGTACAAGGTGAAACTCCCGCGCTGCAGAACTACCGTTACCGCAGCCGGTTTAAAAGCCGTGGCGGCTCAACCGGTTGAGTAGCTGATTTTCCCGTTGTTGAGACAGTGACGAGCACCACCGGCCCAAGTCGAACTGGTCAACTATCTGGCCGTCACGTAGATAGATCACTCGGTCGGCCCGAGCTGCACAGGCCGCACTGTGGGTCACCATCACAATGCTGGCGCCATCACGGTGCGTCTCACTAAACGTGTCCATCACGTCCTTAGCCATAGCGCTGTTAAGAGCTCCGGTGGGCTCATCGGCGAAGATTACCGCCGGTTGGTTGACCAACGCCCGGCAGATGGAAGCCCGCTGCAGTTGGCCCCCGGAAACCTGGGTGATGCCATGATCAGCAACTTGGGCGATGCCGAACCGTTCCAATAGGCGGTCAACCAGCGTTAGGGTCTGGCTTTTTTGTTTGGGGGAAGCCTTGAGCGCTGGTAACAGGATGTTATCCCGTAAATTTAGGTTATTTAAAAAATAGGT
>JAISMT010000185.1 GCA_031276585.1 Bifidobacteriaceae bacterium | reverse complement strand
ATCTTTGTGCGTCGGAATGGGCACTACACCAATTTTGTAAGTGGAAGCGAATTCTGCTGCCTCTGTTTCAGCAGTACCCGTCATACCCGCCAGCTTTTCATAAAGCCGGAAATAGTTTTGCAGCGTGATAGTAGCCAGAGTTTGGTTCTCCGGTTTAATCTCCACGCCCTCTTTAGCCTCAATGGATTGATGCATACCCTCTGAATAACGCCGGCCCGGTAACACCCGGCCCGTGTGTTCATCCACAATCAGGACTTCACCATGTAACACTACATAGTCTTTATCGAGGTGAAACAGCTCTTTGGCTCGGATAGCATTGTTCAAAAAGCCCACCAGTGAGGTGTTAGCTGATTCATAAAGGTTATCGATACCTAAGTGGTCCTCAACCTTTTCAATACCGGATTCCAACACCCCCACCGTGCGTTTTTTGAGATCTACCTCGTAATCCACTCCCGCTTTCATAGTACGGGCCAAACGCGCAAACTCGGAATACCACTTATTGACATCGCCTTGGGCCGGACCCGAAATGATCAACGGCGTACGGGCCTCATCGATCAGAATGGAGTCCACCTCGTCCACGATCACATAGTTGTGCCCCCGTTGAACCAAATCTCCTGACTGCCAGGCCATATTGTCCCGCAGGTAATCAAAACCGAACTCATTGTTTGTGCCATAGGTGATATCGCAGAGGTATTCCTGGCGCCGTTCTTGCGGATTCTGGCTAGTTAAAATGCAACCAGTGGTGAGACCTAAGAAACGAAATACCCGGCCCATCAACTCACTCTGATAGGAAGCCAAGTAATCATTGACCGTCACCACGTGTACGCCCTTACCGCCCAATGCGTTGAGATACGCCGGTAGGGTAGCCACTAAAGTTTTGCCCTCACCAGTCTTCATTTCAGCGATGTTGCCTCGATGCAGCGCAGCGCCACCCATGATCTGCACGTCAAAGTGCCTTAGACCCAAAGTACGCCGAGCCGCCTCCCGCACGGCAGCAAAAGCCTCTGGTAGCAGATCATCTAAGGTCTCCCCCGCGGCATGGCGCTCTCTGAAACGCTGGGTTTCTTCCTTGAGCTCCTCATCCGCCATAGCTTCAAAGGCCGGCTCCAGCGCATTGACCTGATCCACTATGCCTTGAAGCTGGCGCAGGATTTTCCCTTCCCCCATGCGCAGGAGCTTGTCCATCAAACCAGTCACATTGCCTCTATTCCCTCACGCGGACCCCATCTGGGCCGCCTTCAATGGTAGGGGTATCAAGAATCAGCGGGGACTGTTTCCAAACGCAGCACGCCATAGGTCCAGCCGTGGCGGTGGTACAAAACGGACGGCAGACCTGATTCTGAGTCCACAAACAAGAAGAACGGGTGACCCACCAGCTCCATCTCATAAATCGCTTGCTCCACGCTTATAGGCGGCGCTTGGTGAATCTTCTCCCGAATTACCACCGGGGAATCCGCCAAAGTGGACTCTTTAACGCGAGGGGTAGCTTCAACAACCGGTTCCTCCGCTACTGGAACTGGGGCCACTTCTATTGGGGCCGATTCTGCTGCTAACAAAGCCTGATCAAAGGCTTGGGCTTGCCGACGCGTCATCTTGTGCTTGGATTTGCGACGGTCTTTGGCTCGCCGCTCTTGCTGCATCAACTTGCCCATGGCCACATCAAAGGCAGAGAACATGTCCCCAGCAGCTGCTTCCGCCCGGATTACGGGGCCTTTACCCCGCACTGTGATCTCCACGGTCTCCGCGGTACCAGCTTGCCGAGGGTTATTCTCATGCACCACCTCGACTTGCACCAACTGTGCCTGCGAATCGTATTGCGAAATTTTGGCCAACTTCGAAGCCGCGAACTCCCGGAAACGCTCGGGAACCTCCACATGACGGCCAGCTACAACAACGTCCATTTTTCTTCACGCCTTCCGATCGGTGGGGATAGTGCTCGTAGTGCTTGGGTTCAACGTTAGCCGATCCAACCGCCTACACGGCTCCATCTAAGGCCTGCCGCTCCAAACGGTTTGCTACAAAGCCAGACTGGGCGGGGCTCACTGCCAAGACCACTGCCCCCACCGTAGCAACCCCCACCCGAGCCAAAGCCCGTTCAGCATCCAAAAGGGTGGCACCGGTGGTCAAGACGTCATCCACCAACAGGCAAGGCCAACCGGGCCGGCGGGAAACCCGAGTAGTGCCCTCCCGCCCCAGCAGGCGTTGCCGTGCCCCACGACCCGCTTGTTCACCGCTAGAAGATACCCGAGTCAACGCTTCCACCAGCTCTACTTTGAGGCCAGCGCCAGCTAACGCCCCCGCCGCTGCTGCCGCCAACGCCCCGGTACCACCACCCACTCTTTGCAGCTGCCGCAACCAACGGGAAGGCACTGGCACCACCGTAAGTTGGGGCGTTACCGGCCGTAACACCCGAGCTACCTTCTCCGCGCTACGGGCCACGGCTCGTGCCATCTCCGAATCCAACTCGGCCCGCCCACCCCGTTTCCACGCTGTGATGGCCTGACGTACCTGCCCCGCATACCAAGCGGAGGACCACACCGGTAAAACTGGGCCGCCATCGGCCGGTACTAGACGGTCCGCCCCGGATTCACGCCGCGTCACCGGCCCCAACAACTCCAAACGGCAGCACTGACACAAAGGGCTAGCTAACTCCAACCCACACCCAGCGCAACTGGTAGGCCAGATCAAACTGGCGGCTTCCCGCAACGCCCTCATGGTGCCAGCGTGACCGCCCGGGCCCCACTACCGAGGGCCGTCCAAACCCTCCCGCGCACCGCGTAAGAGAACAACCCCCCAGCTTTGCCAGTGACATAAATCTGGTCTGGACCCCGGCCGCTAGCCAGAAAAACCGGAGGGTCGGTGGGAGATTTTAGGTGCTCCAAGTTGCCGCCCACCACCAGGGTGGTAGGTGCGGGAGCAGCACCAGAAGACGGAGCCGCTAAAAAAGCCAAAGTGTAGGCATCCGCCCAGTTCAAAGAGGTTACGGAACCCGGCACCGGCCCCAGCTCCAACGGGCCAGTCAACCGCCAAGGGGCGGCTCCATCCGCCCGCACTATCCCGCTGACTACCATCCGGGAAGAGCCATCTTCGGGGTTATGAATAGCTAAAGCCAACCGGGCAGCATCACGCGATGCCGCGAGTGCCGTAACTACTTGCCCCTGCAACCAGGTGGCCCCTAAAGCCTTGGGTTCACCTTCAGCGCTAAAAGCGGTGATGACATCACCTGACGCCACCCACAACCACCCCACCCGGTCAAAATGCGGTACCGCCGTGGCCGGTGCCGGTAAATTCCAAGTGAAAGCCTGAGCGGCATCTTCCCCAACTAAAACCCGGAGTTGGCCTTGTTCCAACCCAGCTAAGCGTTTCATGGTGTGGTCTACCGCTAAGCTTTCCCAACTGCTGGCGGCATCGGTTCCCGCTAACACTCGCACTGAGCCGCTCTCGTAACGCCACACACCGCCATCGCCCAAATAGAAAGGTCCGCCAGCGGCTGATGGATCCACCTTCAAACCGGAGCTGGGGGGTACGGATAAAGGTGCGGCATCTACTTGCAATTCCACTGAATGTATCTCCGGCAACTGAGTCAGAGTGGCATTCAAACAAGCCAACACGGTAGCCCGAGCGCTTTCTGACGCCCGCGACATGGCATTAGAAAAGTTCACCGTAGCTACAGAACCAGCCACCTGCACCGCGTCAGTGGAAAGCCGCGTACCCACCGGCACTACAGCTCCTACCGCGCCAGTTAAGTAAGGTGGCGGTCCCGCCAAAAACTGTTTCACCGCAGCAGTAGCGGCCGCTTTACGGGGAAACATACGCCGATCGGGCACCAAATACTGTGCATCCGGGGAAGGAAAATAGATGGGCACGGCCACATAGTCCCCTTGGAACACATCCTCCGGGATCACGGTACCGTCCGGTAGGGAGCTAATACGCCACTGGGAATCCTGGTCCTGGCTTAGCTGCAAAGTAGCCGTCTTGACCTCTGGCGGTTGGGCCGCATAACGGCCCGAAGCATCCACTGTACCTACCTGGGTCACCGATAACACCACCCGCCCTAGTTGTGATCCATGCTGGGAAACCTGTGGGGCCTCACCCGACTGGTACACCGTGACAGAAGCGGTGGGGTCCCACACTGCCGCTATGTCCTCAGCCAGGTAGGTGCGGGCCACCGCGAAATCATCGGTAGCGCCCGCCAACATGGCCTGCAAAAAACCTTCCACAATTTGGTCCAAGCTCGCGTCTGGGGCGGGCGGGGCGGCCACTGCCTGTACGTAAGGCTGCAAACCGGGCACCTCTTTTAAACCAGCCTCCACCTGCCCTGAACGGGGCAATGCTGCGCAACCCGGCACTACCAATAAAGCAATCAGCAACCAAACCCAACGGCGGCGAGAATTCATGCGCTTACCTCCGCTTCCGCGGAATTAGTAGTCGGTTGTAAAGCCAGTGGTGGCGGCCCTATGGGCTCCCCCGCCCGCTTGGGGACCATCAACCGGAACACTGCCCCCTCCCCGGGGGCACTCCACACTTCCAAAGTACCGCCATGTAAACCAGCATCCTCCAGCGCTATAGCCAAACCGAGGCCGGTACCACCAGTAGTACGGGACCGGGCTTGATCTGCCCGCCAAAAACGGTCAAACACTCGTTCCAGCTGGTCTGGCTGCAAACCCACGCCACGGTCTTCTACCGTTATGGCCACGGCTTGGGGGCTTTGCGCCAAACGCACCCACACTGGGCTACCTTCCGCATGTTCGATGGCGTTTACTACTAGGTTGCGCACAATACGGGAGATACGGCGGGTATCCACCTCCGCTAAAGCCGGGCTGGAGGCGGTTTGGTTTATAACCTCCACGCCATGTTCCCGAGCCAGAGGCACCACCGCATCCAACTCCCAACCCACCACGGCCCGTAAATCCACTGCTTCGGTTTCAAGTTGGGCGGCCCCCGCGTCGAAACGGGAAATCTCCAACAAATCCGCCAACAACGCATCGAAGCGGTCCAACTGGGTAGCCAAAAGCTCAGCCGAACGTGCCACCTCCGGCGGAAAACCTTCCCGAGCCGCATAAATCATGTCCCCTGCCATGCGAATAGTGGCCAACGGCGTACGTAATTCGTGGGAGACATCGGAAACAAACCGCCGCTGCAGTTTAGATAAGGCTTGCAGCTGTTCAATGTGGCTTTGCATGGATGCCGCCATCTCATTAAAAGAAGCCGCTAACGTAGCCAACTCATCGTGGCCACGCACTTCAATGCGTTCCCCCAAAGCGCCATCGGCCAACTTAGCCG
>JAISMT010000106.1 GCA_031276585.1 Bifidobacteriaceae bacterium | reverse complement strand
AACGGGCGTTGTTCATTTCCCGGCTAATCGCACCAATGGCGGCGAAGCAAGGCGCGCACAACAAGTTGAAGACTAAGAAGGAGTAAGCAGAGATCACGGTGAAGTTGCTAGCGAATTGGGTCCAAATCTCGGTGCCATCCTCCGCTACTTCGCTAAATCCGTAAAGCACACCGAGCGTACCCACCACGTTTTCCTTAGCCACCAAACCAGTGATAGTGGCTACAGTAGCGCCCCAAGTGCCAAAGCCGAGCGGGGCAAAGATCCAGGCCACTGAGGTGGCGATGCCTGCTAATAGACCATTGTCCAAGTCTTCCACCATGGTGAAACGTCCGTCCACAAAACCAAAACTGGAGAGGAACCAGATCACAATGGCGGAAATCAAAATGATGGTGCCGGCCCGTTTGATGAAAGACCAACCGCGTTCCCACATGACCCGGAGTACCGCGCTCAAAGCTGGTAGCCGGTAGGCCGGTAGTTCCATCACAAAAGGAGCCGGCTTGGCAGCAAAAGGTTTGGTTTTCTTAAGGATCAACCCCGAAACCACGATGGCGCCCACGCCCAAGAAATAGGTGCTAGGAGCTACCCACCAAGCACCACCAAAGACGGCCCCCGAAATCAAAGCGATAATGGGCAATTTGGCACCACACGGCATCATGGTGGTAGTCATAACGGTGAGCCGACGGTCTGACTGTGACTCGATAGTGCGGGAGGACATAACACCCGGAATACCGCAACCGGTGGATACCAACATGGGAATAAAGCTCTTGCCGGAAAGTCCAAAACGCCTAAAGGCCCGGTCTAAAATGAAGGCAACCCGCGCAATGTAACCGCAGCCCTCCAAAGTGGCTAACAGGGCAAACAGCACCAACATTTGGGGTACAAAGCCCAAGACAGCACCCACTCCCCCCACAATGCCGTCCAGAATTAGGCCGCTTAGCCAAGGAGCTACATTAAGGGCGGTGAGCCCGGATTCCACCACCGTAGGTATTCCAGGAACTTCTAAACCAAAAAGGCTCCACCCCTCGCCAAAGACGCCATCGTTGGTCCAATCGGTGAGCCATGTTCCCACTGTGGTAACGGCAATGTAGTAGACGGTAAAAATCACTACCACAAAAATGGGTAAAGCCAGCCAGCGGTTAGTGGTCACGGTATCAATCCGGTCTGACCAGTTGACTTTCGGTTTGGTTGGATCGGAAACCACTTGGGCTACCAATTGGTCAATGTGTCGGTAACGCTGAGTAGTAATGATGCTTTCAGCGGGTAAACCTAGAGACTCCTCAATTTGAGCGGTACGGTCCGCTATCTGTGCCACCGCGCCAGCGTGGGCTGTAACCAAGGCTGAATCTTGTTCAAATAGCCGCACCGCTAGAAACCGCCGCAGACCGGCCGGCTCCGAGCTAAGCTCGCCCTCCAGTTGCGTTAAAGCCTCTTCCACCTCCGGGGTGAAGCGTAAAACTTGGCGGGCCTGAGCATTACCGGCCTGCGCGGCGGCTTTAGCGGCATCGGCCAACTGGTCTAAACCATTACGCTTCAAAGCGCTGACCCCCACCACCGGGCAACCCAACTCCCGGCTTAACGCCTCCAAATCGATCTGCCGTCCCGAGGCCGCCACCGCATCCATCAAGTTGACCGCCACCACTACCGGGGTGTCCAACTCCAACAACTGCGTGGTCAAAAATAGATTGCGTTCCAAGTTGGTGCCGTCTATCACATTGACAATGACATCCGGCGCTTCGCTCAGTAAATACTCGCGAGTAATGGTCTCTTCTAACGAGTACGCGGCTAATGAATAAGCTCCCGGCAGGTCAATCACCTGCACCTCTCGGTCCGAATTGAGACGGCCCTCCTTACGTTCCACCGTGACCCGCGGCCAGTTACCCACATGCTGATGCAAACCGGTCAGAGCGTTAAACAAGGTGGTCTTCCCACTGTTGGGGTTACCAGCCAAAGCAATGTTTAGGCTCATTGGGGTTCTCCAGTGGTTGCGTTAGCTACGGGTGTTGTGGTGGGTGCGGCTGATGTTGTAGCGGGGGTAGCGCTGGCGGCATCGTCTGGTGGTGGTACTGCGGGGACAGCCGCCGATGCCGTAGAAGCCGGGGCGGGCGTTGGCGTGGGTGCCGTGTTGGCGGGGGCAGCGGGAGATGTTACGGCGGCTGGGGCGGCATCGGCGGAAACCACCAGAATTGACTCAACATCCGCTTTACGTAACGACAAGCGATAACCACGCACTGCTATATCCATGGGGTCACCCAAAGGCGCCACCCGGAGCACCTTCAACTCGCAGCCTGGGATTAGACCCATTTCTGCGATACGCTGCGCGGCCGGACCTCGGCTCGTAATGCCGGTGACCCGCAGGCGTTGCCCACGTGGTGCCATGTTGAGGGGGAATGACTGTTGAGCCATGGTTAGCGCTGGTCCTTACTTGTTGTTTGTTCTAGTTATGGGGGTGGGAGACTGCGGGCGGGACGAATTTTGGGCGCACTCCACCAGGGAAGGGCGTTCCAAGAAATGCGGATTTACTGCGGTATTAGTGTGGTTTTGCTATGGCTTTAGTGTGGTGCGGTATTTACTGCTGGTGTTCGGAATTGATGTTTTACGTGCGGTGTATTAGACGGTTCAGTTTTGATTGTGAAGTTAAAGGTGGTGTTGGTTTCCGGCGGCGCCTGTCCCCCGTGATTCTGGTTTCGGAAGTCTGGCTGGGTGGCCGGGGGAGCGGGGCTAGACGCTCTGTACTAACACGTC
>JAISMT010000066.1 GCA_031276585.1 Bifidobacteriaceae bacterium | reverse complement strand
TGTCCCCAAGATGGTGCCCAAGGCCATCACACCCAGTGTGATTCCGGTGCGTCCGGCTTGCCCAGACAGGGTGAAGTGGAACGGTAGAACAATGCCCTGAATTACCCCCACGGCGGCGGCTACGGCTAGACCTACTAAGGTGGCGGTTCGGAGGGTGGGGTTTTCTACTGTGAGGTAGCGCACCCCGTCCGCGAACTGGTTCCAAACCTTGTTGTTTTTGGCCGGGGTTGCCACGGCCGGTAGGCAGGCCTTAGCCGGTAGCGTCAGCATGCACAAGGCCGCCAGGGCCGATGTCGCAGCCGTAACCCACAGGGTGGCCGCCGGTGTGGTGTGGAGGACCAGTGCGGCGGCAAGGGCCGGGCCGGCAATCATCCCCAGTGAGGACAGACCCTCCCGGGCTCCGATGAGTGTCTCCTTCGGAGTACCGGTGATCTGGTTTAAAGCGGGCACCAGGGCTTCCCGGGCTGTCATGGCTGGCACATCCCCTACCGCAGAAAGAACACCGAAGGCCATAAACCACCCGGTGGTCAGGCCGAGAGTGGCGTCGATTATGGGTAGGGCAGCCACGGCTAGTGCTGAGATGACATCCCCTGTGATGGCGATGGTGCGGCGGTTCAGGCGGTCGAGTAGTACGCCTCCAACCGCCGCGGCCACGAACTGGGGAAGTCCCGTGGTTAACGCCACTACTCCGGCTGATATGACCGATCCGGTGGTGGCTAGAACTAGAACCGGGAAGACAACTGCGGTCAAGGCATTTCCCAGGGCGGAGAAGGTGGCTGATCCAAGATAAGCAATGTCGGTAGATTTCATAGTGGACAGCTAAAACTATGACGTAGCGTCGCAGTCAACCGGCCGCTTGGACTGGGGTGGGTAGTGGCCTTTGCGGTCCGCTGTCTGCCGAGGTAGCGCAAGGCAAATTTTGCAGCAAAACGCGGAAGATTTGGTTCTTGGGAGGCAAGTTAGAAGGGACTAGTCCAACCCGGTGATGCCCGCATTTCGTCGGAAGAAAAATTGCTGCTTACGAGGACCGCCGAAATAAAACTTCGAGGATATAACGGTTTGCATTACACCGCGGAGTGCCCATTATGCGGTAAGAAGAATAACTTGTCGCAAATACGTTTATGCGCTATAGCGCAAGTTTAAAACATTATCGTTAACGAAAAGCTACGGAATATTCTGCTGGTAGGGAAATCAATTGGACCCCCATGCTGTAATTGCGTATTGTGGCAAGTCGCATACGTTATTTTGCGCAGATGCTTTTAGTTCAAGCTAAGGAACGAGCGGGTATCCACACATGATTCCCCAGGATCTTTAGTGCAAATCAAATTCAGGAGTAGTTAGATGGATGCACAAAGTGCACAGTCCCAAGTCCAACATCCAAAGCCCCACTTTCAAAAATTTTCTCGCTTATGGCGTACGGTGGCTTTCGCTGCCGCCGCTGCCGTAGCCTTCGCCGGTGCCATTACCGCCCAAGGTTGGCTTAATTCAGAACGTGCCAATGCTGTCACGTTCTTGGGCGGTTGGGATGGAAAGTTCACTGAGGACATACTGTGGTACAACTATCAGCAGAATGGTGGTGAGACTGAGTACTCCTTTGGTTGGCGTAATGTCGGGGGCCTGACCCCTAGCAGTTACTCGTCTCCCGCTAGGCTCTTTGAGGCCACAGGCAAAGCTAACGGCAGTGCATCTCCGCTGGGTAACACCACCATTGGTGTGGGGCCAGTCGCAAAAACGGCTCGAGGAACCATGGAACGGTCTATGGTCTCACTCAACTCGGCGGGTGATATAGGCATGTTTGTCCCTAGTTCGGGCTCAGTGGATTACAGCCGGTATACCACTCTTAAGGACTCCAAAGGGGTTAGCGGCGTAAACCTTAATAACTGTCACCTCCAAACTTCCCATGGAGTTGATGTTAACAAAGACAACGGCTACGTCTATGTGACAGGAAAACGTCTTCAGAACGATCCGGGTGTGGACGGTAACGCTTCTAGTGTGACGTGGCCTTTTGCTATCTATCGTATGGAAGGGAACACTGACCCCGACCACTCCAGCCGAAAACAACTCACCTGTATGGCTGCCATTACTAGCATTTACCCAGTAGGTGACACCCTTAACCAACAGTGGATTGCCGCCACTGGTTCAAGCCCCAGCGGTAACTGGGCTGCATCCGCTGACCTAGTAGTAGACGCAACCGGCGGCGTCTATGTGATGTTAACTAACGGGGCTGATCGGCACGCTTTAGTTCAATTCGTTGTGCCCCGTTTGGCCAACGGTGACCCGGATCCCTCGGCTACGTCCTGGGGTTACACGCTCGTGAAGGCTTTTACAGAAACTACGATTGCTGCTCCCATTGAGGGTATGGCCTATGTTGACGGTCTTTTCTACACCATTGAGGGAGACTCTAATCAGCCCTCTCTGCGCAGATGGGACCCGGTTACTGGTAGTAGCGTTCGGTTGGGTGCCGTGCCGGCTGCAACAGTTGCTGACCTTGCTGGTACCCAGCCAGCTCCTGAGGTTATTCAGGATCCAGATCCCGCCTTGGAGGGAACGGTTTACCATGACAAAAACGGCGACGGTGCCATCGGCTCTGGCGAAACCGGTCTAGCCAACCAAACGGTAGAAGTATGGCTGGGCAACGCCGCCAGTAACTCTTCCAGTTGGACTTTACAAGAGACGCTCAAAACTGATGCTCAGGGCAAGTATGCGACTAAGCTGAAGTCTCATACCGGCGAGTATGTGGTTCGAGTCAAGCAACCCACTATTAACGGCGTGAACGCAGCGCAGAGCTATGCTTCAGCCGGTGATTTCAAAGTAGGTTCTAAGGCAGCCAACCTAGTGCGTGGCTTATGTGCCAGCAGCACAGGCAACTACCAACAGAAAGCCCAATCCGGTAAATGCACTGGCGGCCGTATGGACGGAACCGACCCCAGCAGCGTAAGTAACCCCCTGGCCAACCAAGGGGGTGCCGCCATCGTCTCCTATATCAAGACCCAATCGGAGGAATCTTCAGTAACGGCCAATTTCGGTTTGACTACCTCTGGTTCTTGGGGTGACGCTCCGGATACCTATCGGACCACTAACGCTCAGCAAGGCCCGTATGCCAACCCTAATATTGTGTATTTGGGTTCAAAATATACGGTTTACACCGATGGGCAGCCGGGGGCGGGTGCTGACGCACACGCTAGCGATGACGGCCTTCAGATTGCTCCAGTTCCGGCTAACGGAACTCCCAGTGCCAGCGATTGGGTACCGGCTCAGAACCAGACTTTGACTTCTGGTTCGGAATACTGGTTCCGGGCTAAGGTTTCTGCGCCATCGGGACTTCTTTCCAGTACCCGGGTCAAGGGCTGGATTTCCGGTTTGAACAGCAACGGGACCGCTGCGACCACTTTCAATGAAAATCTACTGGGCTCTGGTGGTAGCTGTTCTGATGTTCCCGATAGCTCCGGCTATGTTTCCTGCCGTTACAAGGTTTCGGCAGTTGCACCCCAAGGCGGTAGCACTCCGGTCTACGCCCGGATCAGGGTTGGGACCGATACCGCTATGACTGCGACTTCACGTGGGCCCTCGAACTCGTCTAATTCCGGGTGGATGCCTGCGGGTGAAGTTGAGGACTATCGCCTAAATGTCGCTGGAGGTGGTATCCG
>JAISMT010000015.1 GCA_031276585.1 Bifidobacteriaceae bacterium | reverse complement strand
GCCATTAGTTGATCTCCCGTACGGCCTTGAGGGTGAGCCAACAGTATGGCAATTAAACTCAAAAGTTGGGTGCTAACGCTACTGCCTCCGGTGGGGTTTGCAGAGACGTCCGGAGGTTGTGAGTTGGTCTTTTCGGGAGGGCTCGGGGGGCTGAGATTTGGCGGGATACCTCTAGTAGATGGGTCAGGTTTAGAACCGGGAACGGCGCTCACTGCTCCAACGTATAACGTTTAAGGTGTGGCCGGTTCAATTCAGTGGGTAACAGCAGAAGTAATCTCCGTTACTTTGAGCCGCCCCGGACTGCAAGAACTGGCTTGTCGGCTGGAACCAGAGCTGGAGGGAACTCCCCCACCAAGTATGGATGCCGTTACCGAACCTATGGCAGACGCTGTTGCCCAACCAGGGGGTGATGGGGTCCCAAAACCGGTAGTAAACGCGATCAATTACACCGAACTGTTGGGTGAGCTAACTCCCGGGGACCGAGTTTGGCTCAACTTAAAGGCCTTAGACCTGCGGTTGGGTACCGGCGGAGTAGCCTTTGTGGTGGCCCCCCTAAATACATCCCCTAAATCAGTGAATTTCCCCAAAGCCCCCGGTGGCGCCCCACCCGTTCTAAACCCGCCGGCCTGGGCAGCAATTAGCGGACCCACCACCCCACCGGTGGAAGATTCCGGCTACTTGGTTAAAGCCCGCTACACCCCCTTGCAAGTGGCTACCCGAGGGGTGGATTCACAGCATTCGCCGCATCACAGCGTGCTCGCTCAGGCGGAATCTCTTGAGGGCATGCCCGTAGTGGTGGCAGATTTACACTCTTCGCTGCCAGCTATCTGCGCCGCCGTTCAGCACGATGCCGCCGCCGCCGGTAAAGCTCCGTTACGAATTGCCTATGTAATGACCGATGGCGCCGCGCTCCCCTTAGCTTTTTCGCGCACAGTAGCGCAGTTGGTTGCCTCTGGAGGGTTGACGGCCACTGTTACGGTAGGTCAAGCCTTCGGTGGCGATTATGAAGCGGTTTCGCTGCATTCGGGCCTGTTAGCGGCTCGGCATGTGGCTCACGCTGATTTAGCGATCTGTATTCAAGGTCCCGGAAACCTGGGGACTGACACTCGTTGGGGGTTTTCGGGTGTCGCGGTAGGTGAGGCCGTGAACGCTGCTGTAACCCTGGGCGGGCGGGCCGTGGGCTGCTTGCGGGTCTCTGGCCAAGACCCTCGCCCCCGGCACCGGGGGCTGTCCCACCATTCGTTGACGGCCTACGGCATGGTGGCACTGGTGGCGGCGGAACTGGCGTTACCGCAGTTCACTGGGACACTAGCTGGCTTGGGTCAGCAGGTGGCGGCGGCGGCCCAACCGTTAGCCAAACGGCATCGTCTGGTGGAAGTCTCTTTAGACGGGTTGGATGCGGTTTTAGCCACTACCCCCGGTTTGAGCACCATGGGCCGGGGTTACAGTCAAGATCCAGCCGCCTTCTTGGCCGCCGCTGCCGCCGGACGTTTAGCGCTGATGCCGCCAAGTATTTAGCGTTGATGTAGCCCACCGTTGTTGGCGCTGATTGAAGAGGTTTACGCAGATAGATGCTGGGTAACGTTCGGTATATCCGCCGCCAAGCGGCGGCGATGTCGGCTTGGTCTTGGTGGCGCTAACCTAACGCCCGCAACACGCAGTGTTTCCGTTCGGTGCCGCTTTGCACTTCAAAACAGAAAAACGAGATCGCGCCCATTTTGAGTGGTGGAAAGTATACTAAATGTATGAATACCGGGCCTGATACAACCATTCGTGTTTCTTGCTCTCTACGAGAGCAAGTAAAAGCGCACGCCGCCCAACGCGGCATCAAACAGGCTGATTTGATAGCTCTAGCCCTACGTGAACTGGAACAAACCGAGTTCTTAAGGGCAGTCGCAGCTACCGAATGGGACCTCGAATCCGAGTCTGAAGCCAAAGCATGGGACGGATCTGATTTGGCGGGTGGCCTTGAACCCTGGAGTCCACCGCGGTGAAAGTGCGAGCTGGAGAGGTCTATTTTGCTCGCCTTGATGCCACCGAAGGCGCTGAACAAAGCGGTTCGCATCCCATTGTGGTGATCTCAGCCGTAGACCTGGGCCCTAGGGCCATAGTGGTTCCACTAACCACCAAACGGCGTCCTTGGCCCACTCGGATACGGGTTGACCTGTACGGGATCAACAGTGATGCCATGTGCGAACAAGTGCGTGCCATCGACACTCGTCGCTTAGCCGAAGATCGATACGGGCGCATTAGCCCTAATACCCTGACCGACATTCGTGAAACCGTCGCCCGGCTGATCGGTGTTTACTGATACCCCAGGCCAATCAAGAAATCGTCACCTCGTACCCGGCAGACGCCGGCGTGGTGGGATTTGAATTTGTGAACAAGTCAGTTTGGCCCCAGGGTAGGTGCGGTGGTGAAGTCGATTAGTTCTTCCACTCGGCCTAGTAGTGCGGGTTCAAGGTCACGGTAGTTGCGTACCGTCCCTAATATCCGCCTCCAAGCTGCGGCGATGTCAGCTTGGTCTTGGTGGGGCCACCCCAACGCCCGCAGCACGCCATATTTCCATTCGGTGCCGCGTTGCACTTGAGGCCAGGCGTTCAACCCGAGGCGCGCCGGTTTGACTGCCTCCCACACATCCACATAGGGGTGACCCAAAATCAAAATGGAACCCGGTTCGCAGCTAGCGGTCACCTCTTGGGCGATCCGCCATTCTTTAGATCCTTCGACTAAGTGGTCTACCAGCACTCCCAAGCGGGCACCCCCAGCTTGCGGCCCAAATTGCGCCACCCGTTCTGCTAGGTGGTCCACGCCTTCAAGGGTTTCCACCACCACGCCTTCCAGAGCCAGGTCCTCACCCCAAACCCGGGCCACCAGTTCGGCATCGTGCCTGCCTTCCACCCAAATACGGGACGGGCGGGCCACCCGCGCCCGGGCTCCTTCCACCGCGATAGACCCCGAGGCCGTTCGCCGTCGCGTTTTCCCCGCCGCCGCTGGCGTACCGGCTGGGATCAACGCCACCGGTTCACCATCGATCAAAAATCCTGGCCCCATACGGAAGCTCCGTACTTCACCGTGACGATCCTCTAAAACCACTACCAGCATGCCGCCGGATTTTTCGACCCGCACTATGGCGCCCACCCAGCCGGTTTCGCTGTCCTCCACCACTAAGCCAATTTCTGCTCTTATTTTGGCCGATGCCGTCAAACGGGGTTTGAGCGGATCTTGCTTTAGCACGTCGGAGCCGTAACGGTCCCAGGATTTCATGTTAAACCAGCCTGGGTCAGCAGTTCTTCTAGTTCGTGGGCCGAGTTAGCTTGGCGTAACAGGGCTCCCACTTGATACTGGTTGGCACCCAGCGGGTCCGGTAACGCTACCCGCACTACCCCACTCCGCCCCGGCTTGGAGGCGTCCACCAAAGTCAACGAATCCCAACCCGCAGTGGCCACTGCTTCGGGAAAACGGGCCAGAGTTTGACCTTTCAAATAGGCGCGGGTGGAGGTGGGGGGTTCTGTAACCGCTGCTGCTACTTCGGCATCGGAAAACAACAACTCCACGCCCCCCCGGTTTTCTAACCGCCGGAACAACGGATTCTCGCCACCTACTTGAGTCCACTGCAAATCCAGGGCACGCAACGCTGGGGCCGCCCAACTGTCACCCCGGCGGGCGCGTAATGCTTCTAACACTTGAAGCTTGGCTACCCATTCCACTTGCCGGGCCACCGAATGGGGATCGACTTCCAGACCGTCCAATAGTGCGCTCCACCGCTCTAACAGGTCCCGTTCCTCGCCCCCTAAATCGCCTAATACTTGGGCGGTGAAATCCCGGTAGCGGTGTTGTATGTCTAAAGCCCGAGCGGCGGTACCACCCACCAACGCTAACTTAGTCTCCAGCGTAATATCGCGGCTGACCTGTTGAAACGCTGCTACCGGTGCTTCAAGACTTACCTGATCCAACAGCCGGGCCTGGGCGGCCGGAGCGGCTTGTGCCCAAGCCCGCAACACCAACGCCGTTACACCTAAACGT
>JAISMT010000017.1 GCA_031276585.1 Bifidobacteriaceae bacterium | reverse complement strand
GGCGGTGGGCCCACCCAGGCTAAGCCCGCATCCAGTACCAGCTGGGCAAAGTGGGCCGATTCGGCTAAAAACCCGTATCCCGGGTGGACCGCTTGTACTTGGGCTTTCAACGCCACCGCTACTACGGCCTCGGCGCACAAATAGGTATCAGCTGCCGTTTCACCAGGTAATACGTAGGATTGGTCGGCTACCCGGACGTGCAGAGCATCGCGGTCCTCTGGTGCGTAGACCGCTACCGATTTGATCCCTAAATCGGCGCAGGCCCGGGCCACTCGTACCGCGATCTCACCCCGGTTGGCAATTAGAACGCTGGTAAACACCCCTCCAACCTAAGGGTGGAGCTCATTTGACTCCGGGCGGGGGAAGCGCCAGGTCCACCCCCACCTTTTGGAGGGTTTCTACAATTACGCTCGCCACAACTGGGGTACCGTGAGCCCAAACCGCGCCAACAGGTGCCGCAAGGTGGGTAGAGATAGCCCCGCCACACCGTGGTGGTCGCCTACCACTCCCTCAATGAACGGCCCTCCCAGTCCGTCAATAGTGAAGGCCCCCGCCACCCCGAGCGGTTCACCAGTAGCCACATAGGCTTCGATCTCCTGGTCCGTTAGTTCAGCAAAGCGCACCACGGTGGAAGATGTCGCTCCCTCCCCGCGCCGTCCGGAGCTTTCTTTGGCTGGGCCCAGCAGCCAATGTCCGGTGTGGAGTATTACTTCCCGGCCGGACTGTTGCCGGATGCGGCGGATAGCTTCGGCCGCGTTGGGGGGTTTACCGAGCACTACGCCATCTAGCTCCACCATGGAATCGCACCCCAACACCAGTTCCACCGGACCGGTGGCAAGTGTTTGGTCTGCGGCCTCGGCTTTAGCCCGGGCCAGGGCTAATACTTGGCTCGCCGGAGGTAAGTTGGGGTCAGTTGCCAGGGCCGCCGCTAACACCGCTGGTTCATCCACATCGGTAATGTGTTGGATCGGGTCAATCCCGGCGGACCGCAAAGTAGCTAAACGCGCTGTGGAAGCCGAGGCTAAGACCAGCTGAATTGCCACAGATTCGCCTTTAGCCGCTATAAGGCCGGGCGGCTTTGACTGTAACCGATATTTCTTTACCCGCCGGTGTGAGGTAGGAGCGAGTCTCGCCTACCTGGGCTCCGGTAATGGCTGCCCCAATTGGGGAACGTTCGGAGTACACGGTTAGGTCCTCAGTAGCGGCCAGCTCGCGGGAACCCAGCAGAAACTCCCTCTCGACGCCACCAATTACCGCGGTGACCACCATTCCGGGAGCTACCTGGGACGAATCTTGAGGGGCCTGGCCCACCTGGGCGGTATCCAGTAGTGCTTTCAGCGAAGCGATCCGGGCCGCCATTTTGCCTTGTTCTTCCCGGGCGGCGTGGTAGCCGCCGTTTTCTTTCAGGTCGCCTTCCGCCCGGGCCGCCTCGATCCGTTTGACCACCTGGGCCAGGCCCTCACCTTGCAGATGTTCTAACTCGGCGGCTAGCCGGTCATAGGCTTCCTGGGTCAGCCATGTGGCTTCGGTCATGATCTTTCACACCTCACTTGCGAATCAAAGGCCCCAGTCTAAACTGCTTCGACAGTGACAGGCGTTTTGACCACTCACCCACCGGGGGGCTACCCTGGAATGTCCCGTGCGCGGTACGCCCGCGCTAGTTGGACCTATTGACACCTTTTGACAAGTAAGGCTTATAGAACTGTGCGCACGTACACCCCGAAGCCCGGCCAGATTGAGCGGGCCTGGCATGTTATTGACGCTACCGATGTAGTCCTGGGGCGTTTGGCCAGCCAGGTAGCTCGGTTGCTACGCGGCAAGCATAAAGCTATCTTTGCGCCCCACCTGGACACCGGGGATTTTGTCATCGTGATAAACGCCTCCAAAGTGGTGCTCACAGGCGCCAAGCTGACCCAGAAAAAGGCCTACCGGCACTCGGGGTATCCGGGCGGTTTGACCGCGGTACCCTACGGTGAACTGCTGGCCAAGCGTCCTGAGGAAGTAGTACGCAAAGCGGTCAAAGGCATGCTGCCCAAGAACCGTTTGGCTCGGCAACAGATCAGCAAACTGAAGGTGTACGCCGGGCCCGAACACCCCCACGCCGCCCAAGAACCAGCCGTTTACGACCTAACGCAGGTCGCGCAGTAGATAGCCCTATAAGAGGAGAACCGTGACTGAAGCACTGCAAGACCAGTTGGTCGAGGAAGATCTAGAAACCGCCTACACCACCGAGACCCCAGACACCCCGGGACGGGGCCAAACCCTGGTAGCTCCCGGACGGGCCTTGGGACGGCGCAAAGAAGCTGTAGCGCGGGTGCGTTTGGTGCCTGGCAGTGGCCAGTGGACTATCAACGGCCGTTCCCTGGAAGACTTCTTCCCCAACAAGTTGCACCAGCAGTTGGTGCGCTCACCTTTCACCCTGTTGGATATTGAAGGCAAGTTTGATGTGCTCGCCCGTATCAACGGCGGTGGTACCTCCGGTCAAGCTGGCGCTCTACGTTTGGGCGTGGCCCGGGCTTTGAACGCTATTGATGAAGAGCACAACCGTCCCGCTTTGAAGAAAGCTGGATATCTCACCCGGGATTCGCGGGTCACGGAACGCAAGAAGGCGGGGCTGAAGAAGGCCCGCAAGGCGCCCCAGTACTCGAAACGCTGAGGACCTCGCAGGTGGCCCGGCTGTTCGGCACCGACGGTGTACGGGGCCTGGTAGGACGCGACATCACTGCAGACCTGGCTCTGCGGCTCTCGGCGGCGGCAGCCCGCGTGCTGGAAGCCCAAAACGGGCTCGGTTATGGTTCCACAGCGGCCCCTCCGGTGGTGGACCACCGCCAAGAAGGCCCCGCCCGGCGGTTGCGCGGCATTGTGGGCGTGGATTCACGGGTTTCGGGAGACATGCTGGCCGCAGCGAGTGCGGCCGGGTTGGCTTCCGCTGGGGTGGATGCCGTGTTGGTGGGAGTGCTACCCACCCCCGGTTTGGCTTATCTAGTCAAAGCGCTGGGTTTTGACCTTGGGGTCATGATTTCGGCCTCCCACAACCCCTACCAAGACAACGGCATCAAGTTTTTTTCCGGAACCGGCTATAAACTGCCGGACGCGGTAGAGGACGCCATCGAAGCCCGCTTGGGGGAGGAATGGGAGCCCGCCATCGGCGATGCCGTGGGCGTCACCCGCACTGACTTAGGTGCGGTGGAGCGTTACATCGAGTTTTTGGTAGCCACCGCACCGGTAACGCTGGAAGGTATGCGGGTGGTTTTGGATTGCTCCAACGGTGCCGCTTATCAGGTGGCCCCGGAAGTGTTTAGACGTTTGGGGGCCGAGGTGACGGCTCTGGGAGTGCAGCCCAGCGGTACCAACATCAACGCTGGGATGGGATCCACGCATCCGGAACGTTTGCAGCGCGCTGTGGTGGGGTTGGAAGCCCATGCCGGGTTTGCTTTTGACGGTGATGCCGACCGTTGTCTAGCCGTAGACCCTTCTGGCACCTTGGTAGATGGCGATAGGATCATGGGGATTTTGGCCCTGGACCTCAAAGAACGCGGCCAACTGGCGGCCAACACACTGGTAACCACAGTAATGTCCAACCTGGGCTTGTTCCAGGCGATGCGGGGGCAAGGTATTGACTTGAAGGTGACCCAAGTGGGGGACCGTTATGTGCTCGAAGAAATGCTGCGCGGTGGCTACGTTCTGGGTGGGGAGCAGTCCGGTCATGTGATTATGTCCGAGCATGCCACTACCGGTGATGGCACTTTGACGGCAGTACAGCTAGCCTGCCGAGTGCGTTCTTCTAGTGGCACGTTAGCTGAATTAGCGGCCGCGGTGCCCACCTATCCGCAAGTGTTGATCAACGTGCGGGAAGTGGACAAAGCTGCCGTGAGTACTGACCCGGAGGTGGCGGACGCCATCGCAGAAGCCGAGGCGGAACTAGGTGATCAAGGCCGGGTCTTGTTGCGGCCTTCCGGGACTGAGCCGCTAGTGCGAGTCATGGTGGAAGCTCCCACCACGGAATCCGCCGAGCGGATTGCTACCCGATTGGCTGCCGTAGTGGCCCGGCGTCTAGATTAGGCTGCACTGGTGACTGCATTGGGTGAAATTTGGGACTCCGTAAACCAGCTGATCATTGGCTTAGCTGGTTCTCCTTGGGCTTTGGTGGCGGTGTTCGCTGTGGCGGTGATAGATGGGTTCTTTCCCCCCGTACCCGCAGAGACCCTGGTGGTGGCCACTGCCGCCGCCTTCGCTGGTTCCGGGCAGTGGTGGCAGGCCTTGGTTTTGTGGGCGTTGGCGGCTGGCGGCGCTCTAACGGGTGACTGCATCGCCTACACCTTAGGTCAGTGGTTTAACGCTTCCCAGTGGCGAATGTTCCGGCAAGGTAAAGGGCACCATGCGCTGCAATCGGTGCGGCGCACCTTTGGCCGGGGGGCGGCTCCGTTGATTATGGTGGCTCGTTTCATCCCAGTAGGGCGGGTAGCTGTCAACCTGACCGCTGGCACGGTGCGTTACCCGTTCCGGCGTTTCGTGGTGATAGACGGCGTGGCGGCTGCCTGTTGGGCCGCTTATTCGGTAGCCGTAGGTCACATTGCCGGTAAAGCCGCCGGAGACAACCCATTGCTGGGAGTAGTGATAGGAATTGTCTTCGCTATTTCGCTGGGCACTCTAGTGCAGTGGCTGGTGAACCGTCATTATGGTAAGAACTTGCCGCCGGAGCCGGAGTTGGAATCCGAGCCTTCGGAAGAGGCCCCTAGCTGAACCTCACCCGCCTTTGGTCCGCCCTGCGAGCCCCGTTGGCCAGGTAGCCTGTGGTTTTGACAACCGGCGGGCCTCCAGCAGTAAGGACGGGAACACATGAAGATTGCTATTAAACATTCGGGTCTGTTGATTGAGCCAGACGGCACGGTAGCCGGCCATGACGCTGGCGAAACCCTAGTACGCCGCCTACTGCGGGTATTTCCCGGGGCTCAACTAGTAGCCCCCCAGGTCCACCGGTACCCCAACTTTGATGCGGCGCCAGTGGAATTGTTGGACGCAGATCAAACAGTGGTCATCAACATGGATGTGATTGATTCCACCGCCGTGTGGCAAACCTTGCGGGCTAACACGGAACACCCCAAAGTGATGAACTTCATGTGGTGGAACTGGACCCGTTACCACTCCACGGAAGAGCTAGCTACGCTCTCTTTGTCTTGCGCTCTATTCCCCACGTTTGCCAACTCGGAACGCACCGCTAAAGCAATTCAAGAGTACGTCCGGCGTTGGACCGTACCGCCCCTAGCGGAACGTTCCCGGGTGTCTTGGGTCAACTTGGGGGTCCGGCTGGAACACGTCCAGCCGCGGCAAGAACCGGAACGGCCCGTAGTGCTATATCCCGCTATCTACATGTCGGAACGTAAACAGCCGCAACAGTTTCTCGACATCGTTTCCAAAGTGGCTAAAAAGACGCCCATCCGGGTGGAGGCCCGCCTCGCCGAACAACATCTAGTGAGCCAACAAGCCATGGCCCTTTCCCGTAACAAGTGGGCCTGGGTGGGGCCGTTGACGCCTAGTCGTCAGCAGTATTGGGAAGCTTTGGCAGCCACCACGGCTTTTTCGGCTACCGCTCAGTAAGAAACCTATGGCTTGGAATACATTGAAGCTTTGATGGCGGGAGCTGTGGGGGTGTTTGCCGACCGGGATTGGGCACTCGCCATCGTGCCTGAAAGTTACCC
>JAISMT010000166.1 GCA_031276585.1 Bifidobacteriaceae bacterium | reverse complement strand
GGAGGGACTGACGGATCAATCCGAATATGGGATGCCAGCAGCGGCGACCCACTCGCCCACCTCACCGGGCACTCAGGTCTGGTGCGGTCGGTGGCCTGGTCACCTGACAACACCCAACTAGCCAGCGGCGGGGCAGACGGGTCAATCAAGTTATGGGATGCCAGCAGCGGCGAAGAACTCACCCACCTCACCGGCCACCAAGGTTCGGTGCGGTCGGTGGCGTGGTCCTCCGATGGCACCAAACTAGCCAGCAGCAGCTATGACGGGTCAATCCGACTCTGGGACACCACCAACGGCGAAGAACTCACCCACCTCACCGGCCACTCAGGTTCGGTGTGGTCGGTGGCGTGGTCCTCCGATGGCACCAAACTAGCCAGCAGCAGCTATGACGAGTCAATCCGACTATGGGATGCCGCCAGCGGCGAACCACTCGCCCACCTCACCGGCCACCAAGGTTCGGTGTGGTCGGTGGCCTGGTCCTCCGATGGCACCAAACTAGCCAGCGGAGGGACTGACGGATCAATCCGACTCTGGGACACCACCAACGGTGAACAACTAGCCAATCTCACCGGCCACCAAGATTGGGTGCGGTCGGTGGCCTGGTCCTCCGATGGCACCAAACTAGCCAGCGGAGGGGCAGACGGGTCAATCAAGTTATGGGATGCCACCAGTCTTCGTGAAGTTCGCCGAATCGACCAATTCCCGGGCGCCGACTATGCCGTGTGGAACTCCGATGGTTCTCTCGCGTCTGCCACGGCTGGCACCTGGCCCTACCTCGGCTGGCAAGTTCCCGGATCAAACGGCGAGACCGTCACCCGCTTCCCCGCCGAGATGTTCATTTCGCTACCATTTGCCGCATAGCGCCGCCGCTAGCCGCCACTGCCGACCGTTAGCTCACTATCTGTGACACCGCTTACCACTACAGGAGCGGGCGACATCGGCCGAGGTGAAGCTGAACCGGTGCCGAACTAACCAGAAGACGGCACCGCCGCACTATGGGTGACCCACCCCCAAGAAGAAGCTGCCGCCGCCGAACGTTGGCTGACTATCTAGCTCCCCGACGCGGGCAGGCGGCATCGGGCATGGGAAGCGCGGCGGAAACCAGGCTCGGGCCGAACTGGCCTAAACAAAGAACTCCGAAAACCTGCGTTGCATACCGGTTTGGAACCGCATTCACTCTTGGTCCGCCAGCGGGTCTAGTACTCGCCGCAGGAAAGCGCAGGTCCGGGGGTGGGTTGGATTCACCAACACCTGCTGGGGGTGGCCCTGTTCCACTATCACACCCTGGTCCATGAAAATCACGTTATTGGCTACCTGGGTGGCGAAATGGATCTCGTGCGTTACTACAATCATGGTCCAGCCATCACGCGCTAAATTACGCATCACCTGCAGCACCTCACCCACTATTTCTGGATCCAGGGCTGAAGTGGGCTCATCAAAAAGCAGTAGTTTAGGTTGTAACGCCAAAGCTCGTGCTATTCCTACCCGCTGTTGTTGACCGCCGGAAAGCTGATTGGGGTAAGCCTCCGCACGGTCCGCTAAACCAACTTGCCCTAAAAGTTCTTTCGCGTAATCTCTGGCCCAATCGGCGGACTTCTTTTGTTGCCCATAGACCGGGCCGTCGGTAATGTTCTGCAACACTGTGCGGTGCGGAAACAGGTTATGCGCTTGGAAAACAAACCCCGTTTTAGACCGCAACCGCCCAATTTCGGCTTTGCTGGGATCAGAGGCCCAATCCAAACCGACGCCGTCAATGGAAACTCGGCCCACTTCCGGTTTCTCCAGGCCATTCAAACAACGTAACAGCGTGGTTTTACCACACCCGGAAGGCCCCACTACTACCGTGACCGAGCCAGCCTCGACATCCAAGTCAATGCCCCGTAACACCTGATTGGTGCCAAATGTTTTTTCTAAGCCCCGGGCTTCCACCAAGCTCATGATGCATTCACCAAGTTCCGGCTGAGCCGTTTTTCTAACCAAGTTTGCGCTATCGACAGGGGCGTGCAAAGCGCCCAATAGAACAACGCTGCCGTGGTGTACATGGTCAAAAAATCGTAAGTGGGGGTGGCTACCTCTTGGGCCCGGCGCAGCAACTCAGTAACCATCACCACCGAAGCCAGCGAAGTGTCTTTCACCAGTGAAATAAATGTGTTTGAAAGCGGGGGGACCGCCACCCGGAAAGCCTGCGGCAACACCACCCGACGCAAAGTGGTCCAATAGTCCATGCCTACCGTGGCAGCCGCCTCCCATTGGCCGGTTGGGACCGCCAGAATTGAACCCCGAATGGTCTCGCCGGCATAACCGCCCACGTTCAGCGAAAAAGCGATCACTGCCGAGGGAAAAGGTGGCAACATCACCCCGACCAGTGGCAGTGCATAGAAAATAATGAACAGCTGCACTAGGAGCGGAGTGCCGCGAATTATCGACACATAAAACTGCCCGATCCGCGGCAACACAGGCAACGTTGATAGCCGAGCTAGTGCCACAAACAGCGCTAACACCAGCCCAAACGCGAAGGAAAGTAGCGTGAGCGGAATGGTACCGGTGACGGCTCCCCAAGCCAGTGACCCCAGTGACTCCCCTGCCAGTTGCCAATTCATAGTCAGATGCGGGTAGGCGCCGAACTATTCAGAAATATCGCGGCCAAAATAAGCTTCGCCGATTCCCGCTAACTTACCCTCTTCTTTCAGCTCAGCTAACGCCGCATCGATAGCCGGGAGCAGCCCCGAATCCTTCTTCAACGCGAAACCCTGATACACCTTTTCATCGGTAATCTCGAAGGCAATCTTGACGTTCTTGTTACCAGTGGTCTTGAAGTAATCCGCAGCCGCCAAGGCATCATTGATAGTGAAATCAATACGTCCCTGTTCCACAGCCGCAACCGCTTCCGCAAAACCGGGAACGGTCTCAACTTTGGCACCAAAGCCTTCGGTTTTAGCACCCCAATTGGAACCAGCGGTTTGTCCCGCCGTCTTGCCCTTCAAATCGGCTACTGCTTTGATTGTGGTGTTATCCGCTTTAGTGATAACAACAGGCCAAGAAACCGAGTAAGGCTCAGATAAATCGTACTTACCTTTGCGTTCATCCGTGATCTCAACCTCATTGGCTATGGCTGTAAACCGGCCCGAGTCCAACGCCGCGAAGATTCCGTCCCAAGTAGTCTCCTGGAACTCAGCGGTGACACCTAATTTATCGGCTACCGCTTGGGCCACTTCAATGTCATAGCCGGTCAAATCGCTACCACCTTCCGGGTGGAAGCTGAACGGCGCGTAGGTTCCCTCGGTTCCGAACACCAGTTTTCCGTCCAACGCCGCCACCGCTGGGTCCGACGATGTGGAAGCGGCGGCCTTACCGGTCCCTTCGGCTTTCTTGGGCTCGTCTGCCTCAGTGCCGCAAGCCGACAAAGCCAAAACTAGGAGGCCGGCGGCAATGATTATTGATGGTTTCTTCATGGGTTTTCCTTACGTGACTTATGGGATTGCAGAACTTACCGGATTTCGTAAAATGATTATCAGCCGCATACAGGAACTACCGCCTGCCGGTCCAGAAATAGGAAATTACGGTGCCAAAACGGTGCTATTTACACATTCGACAGCGGAACCGGTTTACGGTTACGAAAACCGCCGTCGCTGGTGCATGCATGCGAGGAGCGTAGCCCGGGGAGCTTGAACCTGTCTAATCAATGGTGCCCATAATCTTTACATTTCCGGCGGCACCAGAAGGTTCGCCCAGTTTTTGTAAGACCCAATAGCCCAAAGCGGCTCTTCATATTTGAGGGCACCGGACAGACTTTTGGGTTCGTTCGTGTGGACCAACGCACCCCCGGCAATGTTGCGGGCGCAAGTTCGAACGGACGATGCCGGGCGGCGGCATCGGCGAAGTGACAAACAACACTGCCAACCCGGCGAATGGACTAGTAAAAGTGCTGCGATTGGTAGAGTTGCTAACCGGCGAATGGACTAGTAAAAGTGCTGCGATTGGTAGACTAACGCCATGTGCGCTTACCGTCGCCGCATCATTGACGACGTCCTAGACCAGCTCCAGCCCCACTTACGTGCCACTATGCTCCAAGGCCCCAAAGCAGTCGGCAAGACCGCAACTGCCACCCGGCGAGTACAAACGGTACTCAACCTAGATTGGGAGAGTCACCGGATGCTACTGCAGTCCGATCCAACAATCCTCGGCACCCTCCCCGGACCTATTTTGGTAGACGAATGGCAACGGCTACCGGAAAGCTGGGACCTGATACGGCGGGCGGTAGATACCGGTTCCCCTCCTGGGCACTTTTTTATCGCTGGAAGCTCTGCCCCCAAAGGTGCAACGGTACATTCTGGGGCGGGACGGATAGTGCCCTTTCGAATGCGCCCGTTGAGCCTAGCGGAACGCGGAATTGAAACACCACAGGTTAGCCTGCAAGCCCTAATAGAAGGAGAAACCCAAGTATCCGGTACTACCGAAGTGGGGCTAGCTA
>JAISMT010000154.1 GCA_031276585.1 Bifidobacteriaceae bacterium | reverse complement strand
GCCGCAACCAGTAACGGCTCGGAGTCGCTTTGCGCTAAGGCCCGGGCAAATAGCCGGTTGCCGTTTTTTGCGCCGTGTTCCAGGGCTGCCTGAATACGTTGAGCGTGTTCCTCGGTCGCAGTGAACACAGCCACCGACTCAGCTGGCCACCGGGTGAGATGAGATTCCACCAAGGAGACTGCAGCTTCTACTTCGGCACTGGGGGCATCAATCCGAGTAGCGTTGCCCGCCACTTGCCCTAACCCGTCTACGGAGGTCCATGTGATGCGAGGGCTAGCCTCCAGCCCGGGCAAGGCTGGACCTAAAGTGGCGTAGCCTTGGTTTTCCAAAAGACTGGTTACGCGGGGGTCCCGCGCGTCTACCTCAGCCGGAAGTATCACTTGAGGTAGAAATTCACCGGCCGCTGCGGTTAAATTACCGCCAATGCGCCGGGCGGAATCTCCCACTATCACTACCTGTTTACCTCGCGCTAAAGCAGGCGCAGCCTGTGCTGGGGTCATGGTATCCGCCCCATCAATAATCACTAAGTCCACTGGTGGACCACCCAATTCCACTAAAGGAAGGGCTTGCGGCACCATAACAGGACCGGCCAGCGTACAAGGACGGGATTTCAATCCCACATCCGGTGCCACGGTCAATGCCTGCCGCAGAGTGGTGCCTACCTCCAGATGGGACAATTTGAACTGCTGCCCGGGGTAGGCCTCGGCCGCTTGTTGCCGGGTACTAATGGCAGCAGCTCGGATAGGTAGGGGTTTAGTCGAGGTGTGGGCAATGTCTAGTTCGCGGTAAGAATCCACCAGTGCCGTTAAAGCCGCGCCACTCATTTTGGCTAGCCCGGGGTTGTCTGCCAAGGCGTAAGCCAACAAGGAAGACCACCAAGCAAAGTCCACTTCTTTGACCACTGCGTCAATCTGACGGTCAGCCTCTGGCCCTACTTCACCCAGTTCTGGCCCCGCTTGCCGGGATCGCAGGTCCTCCACCAGGGGCGCCAACCCCATTTCTGCCAACACGCGAGTTAATTGGTTCAACTGCGGTAGCAGATCTAGGCAGGCCCGGTCCGCATGCAAGCCGTCCAAATAGGTCGCCAGCTCACTGAAAGGCAATGCTTGCAGCGGCGTGTAACGGGAAGGCTCGGTTTGACGCGCTTGGCGCCGAGTGGTGGCAGGCGCAATGGGACTATTACCGCCGATGCCGCCTACCGCGAGAGCCGCGTTTAACGCGTCAAGATCCTCCCGGACTGATTCATATTCGGCTTCAATTTGACGCATACCGGTGGGTAACTTGGGCCAAGGCACCGTGGGTGACCAGGAGAGCCAAATTTCACGTTGAGCCTGCACTTTAACCAATGCCTGGTGCAAATCCTCAACTTGCATGCCCGGACGTACCAAGTCACGGGCTTGTTTACGCAAACGGCGCCGAGTCCGTCCGTTCATTTCTAAACCGTGTGCTTCCCGCCATTCTGGGGTAGCGGTTGCTGCCACCATGTCTTCTGGGGAACGCTCGAATATTTCGGGAATGAACTGGTCTAACGCATCCCGCACTCCACGTAGCATTTCCAGCTGTTCACCCCAGCCGGTAATGTCGGCCGATTTAGCCAACCCCGTGCGTTCGGTTACATCCTCCATATGGGCAATAGTCTGATCAAGTGCACCCCGCCGCAGCCGGTCCAACCGCTGCAGCAAGCCTTGAGCCACTTTAGGGGTGGGCACATCTGCTCCGAACCAGGGAGTGGTATCCCGGTTCATTTTGAATAAGCCCAATTCAGTGGCGCTGCGCAACACCGTTTTAGCTTCTTCGCGGGCTTCACCAACTAGTGTGCTTACGGCGGTACGCTCCAGCTGGCATCCGGTACGAGTTGAAGGTGATTCCTCGGCTATCAGCGCTAACGCTTCTAAAGCGTCAAACGGGCTAACACCCCAATCCGGCAGCGGATCATGCAAGGCAGACAGGTAAGTGGATAACTGGTTGGCTCGCTCTGCTAAAGCGGTGCGGATCCGGCTAATACCCACCGCGTCGACCACTGGAGCTTCTACCTCAAACCCGCTCACCAGCCGGTTTAGGGCCTTCTCTAACCAATCGTGGCTGGGTTCCAGGTCTTGTAAACACTCTCCTAAACCGAAGGAGCGCAGGGTTTTAGCGAGCGCATTTTTGTAACCAGAGTTACCGGAAACGTAAAGCACGCTGCGGCCTGAGCCCACGGCATCGGCCACTACTGCTGCCAGGGTGGCAGCCCTGGGCGCGTTAGCTGGAGCGTTAACCAACACTGAGGTGCCGGACGCCACCACATCCAGCACATGGAACTGTGAAACGTTTAGGTCTCCCACGCCTCGTTCGTGATCCGGGGGACGGTCATAGGGCAATGGTGGCGCTAACACCGCGCTAGACAAATTGGAACGGGCTTCTTGATCGCCCGCTAAGGCAGCTACCACCGGGTGGTGCATCATCAAAGCGCGTGACTGTTTCAGGTCGTCCACTAAAACCGTACCGGGGTGCTGGAATACCCCCACTATCAGCTTGTTTTTAACCCGAAAATCTGGGAACACGGACAGGCCCATGGCTTTGATAGCGTCCAATACGGGAGCCGGGTTGAAGGAAGAGCCCTGTAACGCATCGCCTGCCAACGTGTCCGGGTCCAAGGGAATACCGCGTTCCGTTAACACGTCCACTAACACCGGGTTGAGAGTCAGTGTAGGCTCTAACCGCAGGTCAACCCCATGTTTGGAGCGTTCTAAAGCAATAGGGCGGAGCATTACCGGAACCCGGTGATGCGCGAGACCCTCTGACTCGGTCCCCGGCTGCGTCCACAAAGCGATGCCTAAACCTAAATGGGTGGGGGGTAATCCATATTGGGCAGCATGCGAATCGGCTTTTTGTTTAACCGCTTCCGCTCCAGCCAACGCTTTGGTGTAAGCCCCTTTGTCTCGCACCAGGGATGCCAGAGCGGTGGTTCGCCCAGCATAAAGCTGCGCTATTCCTGAAGGGTGCGCCAAAGTCAGATCCAAGACCGTATTGCCTAGCGCCGCGATGTCAGTTTCTGCGCTCACGCCCCCTAGCAGGGCTAGTTCTGCCTCCCACGCGTTAAACACATGGTTGAGCTGCGCGGCCCGCAAATCAGTGGCGGTAACCGCGCGCGGTCCGGTGGCGTGCGTTTCACCCGCGTCCGAGTGGCGTTTACGCCCAGCTAATGCAAATAAGGCAGGCCTCACGCATACCACGCTAAGCCGGTTCCGCCGCGAAACGTGGGAAATGTACCGGCCACGCCAGGAATACCGGCCAAATTACCGCATTATTGGCCGATGCTGCCGCCAGACCCCGGAGCCCCACCTTTCCCAGGGGGAGGAAGAAGAGGGAGAAGGTTTGCGAACTGTGCCACTTAGACTGTTGGACGGCTTGAACCACAAGGAGACCTATGGAAACCAGTATGCGAGCGCCCACCCGCCCGGCGTATACCTCCCCCGCTGCTCCCACGGGGCGGCCACCGGAAACGCTCAACCCCGCTCAAGTAGCCCGGGGGGCTCAGGCCATTTCCGAGAACATGTCCCGGGTTATTGCAGGTAAACCGCAGGCCGTGGAGCTGACTGTGATCATGTTTTTGGCCCACGGACATGTGCTGATTGAGGATGTTCCTGGCGTGGGTAAAACTATGCTGGCTAAGACCTTGGCCGCCTCGATTGGCGCTAGCGTCAAACGGATCCAGTTCACCCCGGATCTGCTGCCTTCTGATGTAACCGGGGCGCCCATTTTTAACCAGGCCACCCGGGAGTTTGAGTTTGAACCCGGCCCCATCTTTGCCAATCTGGTAATAGCGGATGAGATCAACCGGGCTAGTCCCCGCACACAGTCTGCGTTACTGGAGTGTATGGAGGAAGGCCAAGTCACCGTGGAGGGATCCACTTATGCTTTGCCGCGGCCGTTTCATGTGGTGGCCACCCAGAATCCCATTGATATGGAAGGTACTCATGCGCTTTTGGAGGCGCAGCGGGACCGATTTATGGCACGCATCTCTATGGGGTACCCCAGTGAAGCTGCCGAGCGTTCCTTGGTTAGGGCCCGTCACCTGGGAGAACCTATTGTTGCGTTGCGGCCAGTGACTTCCGTGCATGATGCTCTGCGCATGATTGAAGCGGCCCGGCGCACCTTTGTGGCTGAGCCGGTGAGCGATTACGCGGTGGCGTTGACCCGCTCCACCCGAGAGAACCCTGCCTTGGCTTTAGGGGCTTCTCCGCGGGCCGCTATTCACCTGGTTACAGCCGCTAAAGCCCGGGCTGCCATCCAAGGTAGGGACTTTGTGTTGCCGGATGACATTCAGGCTTTAGCGGAACCGGTGTTGGCTCATCGTGTGGTGTTGGCCACTCCAGCCCGGGGCCCGGAAGCTATTGAACGGGCCTCCGCTGTGATCCAGCAGTGTTTAGCTTCTGTTCCCGTCCCGGTCCCGTTGACCCCCTAATGGCTGCAG
>JAISMT010000042.1 GCA_031276585.1 Bifidobacteriaceae bacterium | reverse complement strand
AGCAGCCGCGGCGGCATCGTCTAGTACGCCTTGACGAGGTCTTGGCCTACAACACGGAAAAATCATCTCAACGGCGCGCAATTTTGGCCGAACTTACCCGACAAGCGGTTGCAGATGGTCTATATGAGCGCTCGGCTGAGGATTACTCCGAAGCACTGCAAGAAGCGCGTAGCACGCAGAAGGCCTGATGTTTTCTGCATTCTTGGACGCGAATGTTCTAGTCCCGATCTCACTTGCTGATACGGTGCTGCGTTGTGCTGAGGTAGAACTGTTTTATCCGCTGTGGAGCGAAACCGTGCTTAACGAGGTAGAGCAGGCCATCTCGAAGGTTGAATCTGGAATGGCACCCGCGCGAGTTATATACCGGATATCTCATATGGAAGCGGCTTTCCCGGAGGCATCAGTGAAGGAATACAGGTATTTAGAAGAAAGTATTAGGTTGCCTGATCCTGACGACAGACATGTGGTCGCGGCTGCTTTCCTTGGTGGAGCAGACATCATCGTCACTTCTAACCTTAAAGATTTCCCGCCAACAACTTGTGACCTTTACGGCTTGGAAGTGGTTACCCCCGACAACTTCCTTCAGGACATGTTTGACCTGGCTCCGGAGGTTGTTAGATCTGTGATTTGGCAGCAAGCGCAGGATTCTAGAAGACCACCCATGAGCATAGATGACGTGCTTGCTTCTCTTGAACGCGCAGGGGCGCCGGGATTTGTCCGTGAATTCCGGGTTCGTGTTCAGTAGGCGCTGGAGGTAGCGGCGGGAAGATAGAGTGCGGTGGTGGTTTCTCTCGACTTAGCTTGGACCGGCGATGGCGCGAACCTGGTAGTTGAGGCCGAAAACTTGACAGCGTTGCAGGCCCTGCCCCCAGAGAGTTTCCGTTTGATCTACATTGACCCGCCGTTCAACACCGGCCGGGTGCAAAAGCGCCAATCGATCCGGACTGTCCGTTCCGAAGCGGGTTCACGGCTCGGTTTTCAAGGGCATTCTTACGCCACCGTCAAGGGAACGGTAACCGCCTACGATGACGTGTTCGCGGACTATTGGGCCTTTCTGGAACCGCGGTTGGAGGCAGCGTGGGAACTCCTCACACCAGACGGCACGCTCTACCTGCACCTGGACTACCGGGAAGTCCACTACGCCAAGGTGCTGCTGGATGCGTTATTTGGCCGGGAGTGTTTTCTAAACGAGATCATTTGGGCTTACGATTACGGGGCTCGGAGCAAGTCCCGTTGGCCCGCTAAACACGACACCATCTTGGTTTACGTAAAGAACCCCCGGAATTACGTTTTCAACAACGAACAAGTGGACCGTGAACCGTATATGGCGCCGGGGCTAGTGACCCCGGAAAAGGCTGCACGCGGCAAGCTGCCCACCGATGTGTGGTGGCACACCATTGTTTCCCCCACCGGGAAGGAAAAAACAGGCTACGCCACCCAGAAACCGGAGGGGGTTTTACGCCGGATTGTGCAGGCTTCCAGCCATGAAGGGGACTGGGTGTTGGACTTTTTTGCTGGTAGCGGCACTACCGGAGCTGTGGCACACCAACTGGGACGCCGGTTTGTGCTGGTGGACAACAACCCTGAAGCCATCGCGGTGATGCGCCGCCGTTTGGGGGCCGGCTCGGCCGCCCAACCCATCCAGTATGTTTCCAAAAATGAAGTTTGACCAATTCCCGCATGAGTCAACCAACGCCGTAACGGCAACCCAAGGATTAACCCAGATACCGCTGAAACCCACCACTTGTGGTACCCAACTACCTGTTCTACCGGTAGCTTTACGCGGCATCGGGCAAGTAACTACGCCGGCTCTGGTACTGGACCGGTAGAACCCCGTACCTCCAGCCGGACTTCACCGGAAGGGCCGGAAGCTACCGGTACGCCATCGGCTACCAGATTTAAGGCGTGAGCTACCCGCATCCCGTAGCTGCGAATGTCGAAGCGTAATGCCGTTAGCTGGGGTGTGGTCAGGTGTGTGATGGTGGAATCGTCCCAAGAGACCACCGAGAGTTCTGCCGGTACCGTTACGCCCAATTCATGGGCTACCTGTAGGGCCATAGCAGCCATTAGATCGTTGTCATAGATGATGGCGGTGGGCCGTTGGGGTGATATAAGTAACGAGCGGGTGGCGTGGGCTCCGGCTTCCTGGCTGTAATCGGTAGTTCTGACCTGTGGTTCTGGGATGCCCAAGGTTTGGGCGGCGGCACGCATAGCGGCGCTACGAACCATAGTGTGGGCATAGGTTGCAATCCCGGTAACCCGCCCAATTCGCCTATGTCCTAAAGTCACCAAATAACGTAAGGCCATTTCCATGCCTGCGGTGTCTGCTGTCCAAAGCCAAGGAGTGGTCGATTCACCGGCGGAGGGCCCAAACTGCCTATACCCAGACTCGCTGGGGAGGGGGGGGGCTAAGACCACGGCCGGGAGTCTGAGCTCCTCTAATAGCTTCAGGCGATGGTCGTTTTGGGAAACATCGGTTATCACTAGCGCATCGACTTCTCTTTTGGCGGCCCAACTTCGGTATACGTTGAGTTCACCTTCAAGGGATTCCACCA
>JAISMT010000052.1 GCA_031276585.1 Bifidobacteriaceae bacterium | reverse complement strand
ATCGGATTGGCACGATGCGGCTGATTTGGAGGAGATAAGGGCCGAGTTGATGCTGGACCCTGATTTTGATGAATCGCGGTTGGAGCCATCTGAACGTGTATTGAGTGTGACGCAACGTTTCCAAGCGGGGAATACTCGTAGTCGGCCCCTCACGCCGCAGCACCGCGACCATATGGGCCAACCTGTACCGCCGTGGTTAGCGGAAGTACTAGATGAAGTAGCGGCCTATTTGGTATCTGAAGACGCTGACGAAGATTTGGTTGCGACACCGGTTTTAGGTAGTTATTGGGCTGATGCAGAACGCAAAAGATTTGCGAAAACACGTAAAGCTCTCAAGGAAGAAGTGGATGATAGTGACTTCTTTTTAGAACATCCGTTACAAAGCCCTCGATTATTTTTACCGCCGAGTGGTTTAGTGGTCAATACGGCTCGTTTAAGGTGGAAGCCCAGCGCTAAGCAACTTAAGGCCCAGCGAAGTTCAGCCCCGGAAGGATTCACCGCAGGCCAAGACCTGGCAGTGAGCTATTGGACCTTTGCTGCCGATGCTGCCGCTATTGAGGAGTGGGAAGGAAGTGGTACGGATGCAGCGCCTCCTTTGAGTCAAGTTAGAGAAATCACCGGCCGCCGCTTTGGTTATCCCCTGGAACAGGCCTTAGCTGGAGCGACCGATATGGCTACGAATGTGGCTGCCTTACTGGCGTTACGTTCCGCTAGTGCTGGTTTCTCTACCTCCTCCTACCCGTCAACCCAATCATCACTAGCGACCGACACGCTAGTCCCCGGTATCGCAACCGAAACCTCTGACACCGTAGGGCGTATGCGGAATCGGCGGCGTCCGCTGCGGTCCCGGCCCTGGTTCATTCGTAGCTATTGGTTGGGTTGGTTGACCATGATGGTCACCACCGGATGGTTCATTGTTTTTATGAAATATGCGGATAGTCCTGAACCTTGGGGTCAGAAGGACCTACTGTTCAAATACAACCAAGGAGTCATGATTGGGCTGCAAGTTTTTGTAGTGCTCTCCATTTTGGCTTTTTCCATTTCACCGCTGGGCCGGCGCTCCACCTATCCGGATCCCCGGTTTCATGGCACTTTCTGGTTTGTGATTACTACCTTCGGTGGGGTAGCTCTAGGCGTAGGAGCTTTCCTAATCATGGTTGGTGTAGTCAATGGCTGGAACCCTGAATACGGCTGGAGCCTTCTAACGTCCGGTTAATGGTCGGCCTGGGCTGCTGGAGTGAAGAGACTTTGGCGCCCGAACCAACCAAAAACGCACTAAAGAGTGCGAATCTGCTCAAAATCCCATCTTATGGTCAAGACTGGGGCGCTAGCGTCAAGTACGCCTCTGCTACGAGCCATTGCAGAATCGGTTCGACCGCGAAGGCGCGCAACGGGTGGGATACGTGAGCGCCGCGTGTTACCCCAATAGTTGGGGCCGTTTCCCGGACTGAGTCCTAAGAGGCGGCTTTGAACGTGGCACCGGAATTCGGGCTAAAGGTTGGGCAAGCAGACGCTATCGCTACACGGGTACTTGACGCGACCAGCTAGTAACGGGCGGTAGCCGAAACTAATGGGATAAACCGAACCGAAAGAGAACAGTTTGCACCGACGCTTGACTGGCGGCCCTGAAGGTGCGCTATTTTCCGTAAAGCTGGTGGTGGATGCCAACTAGTATCACGCGGACATGTTGGTTTTTGACTAACCATTGCAGAAGTACGGGCAGGTCAGGGGATTATTTGTCGGGCGTAATTTGAGGCGCAGACCGGGTTGCTACGGTTAGCCAAGTGATCCCCCGTAGGCAGGGGCCAGCCAACACAAATGGGAGATGAGCCGGACATGACAATCGAATCCGAACCGACAGAGCGGAAACTGGCAACTTTGGAGCAGGTAGCGGACCTGGAGCCAATCGAAGGGGCTGACCGGATAGAGCTGGCCCGCATCCGGGGCTGGGAGGTGGTGGTCGGTAAAGGAGACTTTCAAGTGGGAGACCGCTGTGTCTACATCGAAATTGATTCGCTGCTGGACACCTCACGCCCAGCCTTCGCTTCCCTGGCGGCGCGCGGAAAGCGAACTGACGCCATCGGCCGGCGCGGCCACGTCCTGAAGACCGTCAAACTGCGGGGCGTCTACTCACAGGGCATCGCCTACCCGATCACCAAGTTCCCACCGCAGGAGTTCCCAGATCTGCCGGATCTATCCGCTGCGCCTATCGGCTCCGATTTGACCGCAGCGCTGGGTGTGGTGCTGTGGCAGCCGCCGCTGCCAGTGTCCATGGCCGGAGAACTGATTGCCTTCCCCGGCCGGGTGCCCAAAACAGACGAGGAACGGCTCCAAAACATCCCCCAGATGCTGGCGGTGATGGACGTGACGTGGGTGGCGACGGAGAAAATTGACGGCACTTCGACCACCTTCGCGTTAGACCAAGATGGCTTTGCCGTGGCCGGCCACAACTGGGGTATCGCCTTCAACCCCGAGAACGCTTTGTGGCAGTTGGCTGAACAATACGGCATCGAAGCCAAGCTGCGGGACTGGGCGGAGGCAGCAGGCCTGGCCTCTGTAGCCGTTCAAGGTGAAAGTTACGGCGAGAAGATCCAAGGTAATCCGCTGAAAGTTCGGGGGCTGCACTGGTCTGCCTTCAACGTCATCGCTGAGGGCCGCCGCCTGCCACGCGACCAGTGGCCAGACTTCGCTCTGGAACTGTCCGTGCCGGTGATCGCGGACCTGGTGGTGCCCCCCACCGTGGCTGAGGCCCTGGAACAAGCCAACGCTTTGGCTTCGCTGGTTAATCCGGCTGTCCGGGCTGAGGGGATAGTCTGGCGCTCGCCCAGCCAATCCGATGTCCGTTTGCCGGACGGTACGGTCGAGACGGCTTCTTTCAAGGTCGTTTCCAACCGCTATTTGTTGAAACACGACCGTTGAGCCGCCAACCGCGCCGTGTTGGGCCGGGTTGGTTTTCGGGTCCTGTGCATGATTCCGGGGATTTGTCGCCTCGCGGAACGGTCCGTGCCCAAGCCTGAAACTGACCAGAATGTCGGGATGCCGGGATTTGAACCCGGGGCCCCCTGCTCCCAAAGCAGGTGCGCTACCAAACTGCGCCACATCCCGTGGCTCCTTGAAACTACTCCAAGGAGAGCGGGCGACGGGAATCGAACCCGCGTGGCTAGCTTGGAAGGCTAGGGCTCTACCATTGAGCTACGCCCGCACGCCCGGCTTCACCAGCACCCCATTTGGGGAGTGTTGACGATGCCAGGGGCTAGAGCATCCTACCGGTTGTGGGGAGTTGGTCTGAAACGTACCGTAGGTCTTTCCCTAATGCCCGATGCCGTAGGAGGGCTCCCGGTGGGGCCGTTGCTGGTGTGAATAGGCGACACGCCGCGTCGACTGGGAGCCTGTTCGAACAATCGTTCGCTAGAGTTGCGGGTGGATTTTTGTTATCCACAGGCTTGGTCGGTCTGGTCTTTGAGTGTCAGAGCGGCCCTCTACTGTGGAAGGCAGTAGTAAAAGGACTTGAATAAACACGTAGCTTGTAAGGAGTGTGGGAATGGCTGGTATGGATAAAGGTAAGGCGTTGGCTAGTGCGTTGGCGCAGATAGACCGGCAATACGGTAAAGGATCCATCATGCGGTTAGGGGATGAGACACACGCGCCGGTGGAAGTGATTCCCACGGGGTCGATCGCCTTGGATGTGGCTTTAGGGATAGGAGGGCTGCCTCGGGGCAGAATCGTGGAGATATATGGTCCCGAAAGTTCAGGTAAAACCACGGTGGCTTTACATGCCGTGGCCAACGCCCAGAAGAATGGCGGGATTGCGGCCTTCATTGACGCCGAGCACGCTTTGGATCCGGAATATGCTCGTAAGTTGGGAGTTAACACCGATGACTTGCTGGTATCCCAGCCGGATACTGGAGAGCAGGCCTTAGAGATTGCAGACATGCTGGTGCGTTCCGGTGCATTGGACATTGTGGTGATTGATTCGGTGGCGGCTTTGGTACCCAAAGCGGAAATCGAAGGGGAAATGGGCGATAGCCACGTGGGTCTCCAAGCCCGTTTGATGTCCCAAGCGATGCGCAAAATGACTGGTGCTTTGGCAGTCTCGGGTACCACGGCGGTGTTTATTAACCAGCTGCGGGAAAAGGTTGGTGTCTACTTCGGTTCGCCCGAGACCACCACTGGCGGT
>JAISMT010000006.1 GCA_031276585.1 Bifidobacteriaceae bacterium | reverse complement strand
CGGGCCGGCAAAACACCGTTCATTTGGGCCACGGGTAAACACCGGGAGCTCATCCAGGTGGCTTGCGGTTCGGGAATTGTGGCTTTAGTGGAAGACCGCCTGCACTATTGGCGCACGCTGCAGTTCTTGAGCGGCGTGCACCAAGCCCGCTTAGACGCTGCCCACCGGGCCGAGGTGGACCAATTGTTGGAGCAATACCACCAGGCGGTAGACGCCCGTGAAGATTTCTTGGACCAATTAGCGCAAACCATGGCGGAATTAGCGAGTTCCGCCAATGCCCCGGTTTTACCCGGGCTGGGCGGATTAGGCGGCCCGGGCGCGGCGTTAGCGGGGGCGGCCAGCGCGGCCGCTGGGGCTGGTACTCCCGGAGCAGCGGGAGCAGCCAACAGCGCAGATAACGGCGGCAAACCGATTTGGTTGGACCCAGCGGATGAACCGCTGTGTAACGATTGCGGGACCTGCTACCAGGAGCTGCCACAACTCTTTGAGAAAGCCACCATAGTGGTCGATGGCGTCGCGCAAGTGGTGGGACGCATGCGGGCGGGCGCCCTGGACGGCTTTGAGGTAACCCCCGAATTGGCGAGGCGCATATCGCGGGTGCGGGCCAATTGTGATGCGGAGATCATCCGATGAACCCGTCACCATTAGCAGCACCTTCCAGCCCTGGCACGGCACCGGAAGCCTCTCCCGCCAGCCACCCTGCCGGTTTAGCGGTTTTGGAACGGCGGTTGGCGGCTCAACCGCGCGTGTTCCGGGACTTGTTTATTGCCGAGGGCGTGGCGGTGGTGGCCGCTGAGTTTCAAGGCCCGGAACTCTCCCGGGAGTTCACGTTGCACTTGTGGTCCCTGTTGGAACAAGACAACGCTGCTTCCCGGCTGGTGATGCGCTTCTTATGGAACCTGCCGGTAGGCAAGAAACGCCTATTTATCCGCGCTTTGGAAACCCATTTGCAAGACCAGTTCCCCATGTTTGCCGGGCTGCCGCAAGACTGGCCCGCTGGTAATGCCATTCCGCCCTATATTCGGCCCCCGGAAGCCCGGGCAGCGGATTTTGACCTAGTGAACCAAGGCTATTTGGGGTACATGTCTTTGGGGTTGAGCCTACGTCAGGTGGAGTTGTTGGTCTGGTTGGAGGCACTAAGAGATAAGCAATGTGCGGAATCACCGTGTGAGTTAGGCAAGTTTTTGCAGCCGAGCGCTCCACCCATTGGAGGCTGCCCGGTACGCATTCACAGTCCCCGCATGTTCGAGTTGATTGCTGAGGGCCGTTTTGATGCCGCCCTGGAGATGCTGCAGGAATCAAACCCATTACCCAATGTGACGGGCCGGGTTTGTCCCCAAGAGTTGCAGTGTCAGGGCGTATGTCTGCATAAGCTGCCTATGTCTATTGGACAGTTGGAATGGTTTCTAGCGGAGCGGGACAAAATAGTTCACCCCAACGTGGCGGAAAGCTTTGCCGGACGGCCGGACCCTTGGCAAGTGGCACAACGCCCCCCGGTCGCGGTGGTGGGCTCAGGTCCCTCTGGGCTAATCAGTGCTTATCTGCTAGCCGTACAAGGCTTCCCGGTCACGGTGTTTGAAGCCTTCCACGAGTTGGGTGGAGTGTTGCGTTACGGTATTCCCGAGTTCCGGCTGCCTAACCAGTTGATAGACGATGTAGTAGAGAAGATTCGCTTGTTGGGGGGCCGGTTTGTCACCAACTTTGTGGTGGGTAAAACTGCCACTCTGGCGGACCTTCAAAATGCGGGTTTTGCTCGCATCTTTGTGGGTACCGGTGCTGGCTTACCTAAGTTCATGGGAGTACCCGGTGAACACCTTTTAGGCGTGATGTCCGCTAACGAGTTTTTGACCCGGGTGAACCTTATGGGAGCCCACCGGGAGGACACTGAGACACCTCTGCCAGCGGTGGCTGGTAAACGGGTCATGGTGATAGGCGGCGGTAATACGGCCATGGATGCGGCCCGCACCGCGCGCCGTCTAGGGGGCCAAGTGACCATCACTTACCGCCGCACCAAAGCCGAGATGCCCGCCCGGGTTGAAGAACTGGAACACGCTTTGGAGGAAGGCATTGCTTTAGATGAGTTACGCTCCCCCACTGAGTTCTTGGGTGACCCGGAAACTGGAGCGGTGCATTCTGCCACCGTGGCGGTAATGGAACTAGGCGAACCGGATGCTTCCGGGCGGCGCCGCCCCCAGCCCACAGGCGAACTACAGAACCAACCGGTAGACCTGGTGATCATGGCCCTGGGTAACGCCGCTAACCCCATCATCAAAGATTCCGAGCCCCGCCTGGAGGTTTCCCGTTGGGGCACCATCAACGTGCGGGAGGCCGGTACGCAAGAAACCACTTTGGCGGGGGTTTATTCGGGGGGCGATGCCGCTCGCGGTGGTTCCACTGCCATCATGGCGGCCGGGGATGGACAGTCCGCTGCCCGCGAAATCTTGGCTTTGGCGGCCGCTGAACCACCCCAAGCGGTGCAAAGCCTGGTGGAGCGAGCTTGGGCGTATACCGAGGCCGCAGCTCAAGCACCGGTAATCCAAGCTAAACGCTTTTTGAGCCCCGGAATTGAAGAGTTCACTATCCATTCCCCGGCCGTGGCAGCGGCAGCCCAAGCAGGCCAGTTTGTGCGAGTGTTGGTGGAACAGCCCGGCGGTGAACTGATTCCTTTAACCTTGGCGGATTGGGACGCCGCCGCCCAAACCGTGACCTTAGTGGTGCAGGATGTGGGTGTCACCTCCCACGTGATGAATGCTTTACCGGTGGGGGCCCGCTTGGGTGGTGTGGCTGGTCCTTTAGGCCGCCCTTCGAAGCTGCATTCCTATGGCCCTAACCAAACCGTGGTGTTCACCGCCGGGGGTCTAGGGTTACCACCGGTCTACCCCATAGCGCGGGAACATTTGCGGTTGGGCCATCATGTCACTTTGATCTTGGGCTTCCGCAGCCGGGACCTGATGTTCTGGGTGGGGCCTGGGGAACGAGTGGATCAACTGGCCCAAGAATTCGGCGAGCAGCTGGACGTGGTTTACACCACTAATGACGGCTCTCATGGCGTGAAAGGCTTTGTCACCACACCATTGGAGGCCATGTTGCAAGCCCAAGCGGCTGGTACCGCACCCCGGCAGATTGCGGAAGTGATCGGCATCGGCCCGCCTCTAATGATGCGAGCGGTAGCCGAGGTGACCCGCCCTTACGGTACCCCCACGGTGGCGTCTTTAAACTCGATTATGGTAGACGCCACCGGCATGTGCGGTGCCTGTATGGTTCCGGTAATCCAAGACGGCCGCGAGGTTCGGTTGCACGCTTGCATTGACGGACCCGAAATTGATGCCCACGCCATTGAGTGGGATAAGTTTCTGCCGCGTTTCCGGGCTTTCCAATCTCAGGAACAAGCCAGTCGGCAACGCCGCCAGATTTCCTAAAGCGCAGGTAAAGTGAGTTCAGCTAGGGCATTCGCTTTGACCACGAGTCAATGACCATGCCTATACTGTTCCATGAGGATTAGCCCGGACGGACCCGTCCCAGCCGAAGGCGGCACTGCAGTAGCCTCACTGCAAGGGGTCAACAAATACTTCGGCCAGCTTCATGTTCTAAATGACATTAATTTAGAAGTTAGCCGCGGCGAGGTAGTCGTAGTAATTGGCCCTTCTGGATCCGGAAAGTCCACGCTCTGCCGCGCCATCAACCGTTTAGAGCCTATTAATTCCGGCACCATCTTGATTGATGGCGCTCCGCTCCCCCAAGAAGGCAAAGCCTTAGCCCGCTTGCGAGCGGATGTGGGCATGGTGTTCCAATCTTTCAACCTATTTGCTCACAAAACCGTGCTGCACAACGTGACCTTAGGGCCCCGCAAAGTCCGGGGTTTATCCAAAGAAGAAGCGGAAGCCAAAGCCATGCGCCTCTTGACCCGAGTGGGCGTAGCTGACCAAGCTCAAAAGCTGCCGGCTCAACTATCTGGTGGCCAACAACAACGGGTCGCCATTGCCCGGGCTTTGGCCATGGAACCAAAAATCATGCTGTTTGACGAGCCCACCAGCGCCCTAGATCCTGAAATGATCAACGAAGTGCTAGATGTGATGGTGGACTTGGCGCGCGAAGGTATGACCATGGTGGTGGTAACCCATGAGATGGGGTTCGCGCGTAAAGCCGCCCACCGGGTGGTGTTCATGAGTGACGGCCAAATCCTGGAACAAGCCACCCCGGACACCTTCTTTACCCACCCGCAAACCGACCGGGCCAAAGATTTCTTAGACAAAATTCTGGTCCACTAGGCAAGGAGAAAAAATGAAGAAAACAATCAAAATAGTGACCCTACTAAGCTGTCTGGCCCTGGTAACAGCGGGCTGCGGTGGCAGCAAAAAAGACACCGGCGGAAGTACAACCAGTGGAGATGACAAAGGTGGCGGCAAGATCACCATTGGCATCAAATACGATCAGCCCGGTCTAGGCGTCATGGACGGTAACACCCCTAAAGGCTTCGATATTGAGGTAGCCAAATATGTGGCCGCCGAGGCCGGCTTTGGCGAGGATGCCATTGAATGGAAAGAATCCATCTCCGCTAACCGGGAAACCATGTTGGAAACCGGTGAAGTGGATTTGATTGTGGCCACCTATTCCATTACGGATGACCGCAAACAGCGGGTGGCTTTCGCTGGCCCCTATTTGGTGGCCGGCCAAGATCTGCTAGTAACCAAAGACAACAGCGACATCACCGGACCGGACTCCCTGGACGGGAAGCGGCTCTGCTCCGTGCAAGGGTCCACCCCAGCGGCTCGGATTAAGGAGGAGTACTCCAAAGGTGTAGACCTGGTGGAACGCCAAACCTACTCCGAATGCATGGATGCTCTGGTGAGTGGCCAGATTGACGCCCTCACCACCGACGATTCCATCCTGGCCGGCTTTGCCGCTCAAGACGCCTATAAGGATCAGGTGAAACTGGTGGGCAAACCCTTCTCGGAAGAGTATTACGGCATCGGTCTACCCAAAGAAAAGCCCAAAGTGACCTGTGAAAACGTGAACAAGGCTCTCACCAAAATGTTCGATGACGGCAAGTGGTCTAAAGCGCTTTCTGAAAACCTGGGCAGCTATAAACCTAACGCTGAGTTCAACGAGCCGCACCCCACTCTGGATACTTGCGGCTGACATAGGAATGTGGTGAATAACCACGTT
>JAISMT010000210.1 GCA_031276585.1 Bifidobacteriaceae bacterium | reverse complement strand
GTACCAGAATTGGCGGTTGCTGGTTGGTTGCCTTCCTGGGCGGCCGAGCATTGGTTGGTGGCGGGATTGACGGGCGTGTGGCGGCAATTCTTGACGGTGCCGGTTCCGGTAGGCCAGGGGGGTGGGTTTGGATTAGCGCCGTTCTGGTTGGCCTATGTGGGGGCCGGTATTGGGTCCGAGTTAGCTTTACGTGCCCCCTCCCAACGGTCGGTATTGGCGGCTTTGGTACCGCTAGCGGTAGGTGTGGCTAGTGTGGTGTTGGGATCTGGTCCCATTCGGGCGGTTGTCCCGGTGGGGTTGTTGCTGGGTGGGGTTTGCGTATTTTGGGTAGCGGCACGGTCTCAGGCCTGGCAACCAAGGCGAGTGGTGGCGTTGGCGGTTACGGTGGTGGTGGCCACTGGAACCGGAATAACGGTAGGGGAGTTTTCCCAACAACGGGAACGTTTGGTGCTACGTGAACGGGTGGAACCTCCCTTTGACCCCCAGGCTTACCCCAGTCCACTCAGTGCTTACCGGCGTTATGTGAAGGAGGACGCTGGTCAAGTAACGGTTTTAAAAGTGGAAAACCTGCCTTCTGGTGCGGTGATCAAATTGGCGGTGATGGACCGGTTTGACGGGGTGGTGTGGAATGTGGCCAGTGGTGAAACTTCCGGCCGTTTTGGGCGGATGCCTGCCAAGAAACCTTCCGAAAATACTCGACTGGTCAGCGTGGAAGACCACGATTTGGCTACGGTGTGGCTCTATACGGTGGGACAACCGGCAGCAGTACGTTTTACGGGGCCTGACTCTCAGGTTTTATATGACGCCCTGCGGTATAACCCGACCACGGGCATGTTGGCCTTACCGTCTAAAGCAACGGGTGCTATCAGTTACACCTTAGACACGGTGGTTTCTCCGGTCCGGCCACCGGAAGCGGTCATAGCCCAAACTGAGAGTGGCACCGTGGTGCTGCCTCCCGGGGTGCAGGTGCAAGCCGCCCAGATGAAGGCGGTGCAGGCTGTTGGCGCAGCTTCCACCGCTGGTGCTAAAGCTCTAGCGCTAGAAAAGCATTTCCAGACCAACGGGTACTTTTCGCACGGCCAAAAAGGTGTGGGGGAGGGCGCTGCACGTTCTGATTCGTTGGCTGGGCATGGTGCGGCTCGGATCACCCAGCTACTAGAGGCGGATTTGATGGTGGGTGATGCCGAGCAGTACGCCTCCGCTATGGCGTTGATGGGGCGTGCCGTGGGGTTACCCACTCGGGTGGTGATGGGGTTTGCTCCAGGCTACGGTAAACAAGCCCCGGGTCACCCGGTTACCCCAGGTAAAGGCAGCAAAGGTGGGGCCATGGTTTTGACCGGCGCGGATATGACGGCTTGGGTGGAAGTCAACCTAGAAGGCTGGGGATGGGTACCGTTTTTCCCTACCCCGCACCCGCAAGATTCCCCCCAAGAGGCCCAGCAGGACTCAGCACCCCAACCGGAACCGCAGGTAATTCAGCCGCCTTTACCGGAGGTCAAACCTACTTTGCCGCCAGAACAAGAAAAGGTGCCGGTGCCAATAGGTTCCACTAAACCTTTGCCAGAGGCATCGCCGCCAGCACGGTGGGGTTGGGCAGTGGTTGCTGGCGGGGTCTTTGTGTTGCTAGTGGTGGCCCTGGTGGGGGCGGTGCTCGGGGCTAAAATGCGCCGCCGCCAGCGGCGTTGCCACGGCCCACCCGCTGGGCGCATGGTGGCCGGTTGGGAGGAACTGGTGGACCAAGGCTTGGATTGGGGTTGGTCTGGTTGGCGGGTGGGGGCCACCCGGCGGGAGCTGGCCGCGGGAGCTCCCGAGCCGGTAGCTGAATGGTGGCAGCGGTTGGCGCGGGAATCTGATGCCGCCGCTTTTGGGCTCAAAGAACCTTCGGAGGCCCGGGCGCAATGGTATTGGCAAGGCGTGGTGGCTTGTGAACAGCAGCTGTTGGCGGGGCTTAAGTGGGGGAAGCGTCTCCGTTACCGTTGGTCTTGCGTTTCGCTTCGGCATCGGCGGCAAGAGCGGCGGGGGCGTTAAGTTATCCCCGTTGGTCTGGCTGTGTCTGTCTTTGAGGCCGGGGCTCTGGCACGATAGTTATATGACAGGCCGAATTATGGTGGTAGACGATGACGTGGCACTGGCCGAGATGATAGGTATTGTCCTGACTTCCGAGGGGTACACCCCGGATTACTGCACCGATGGTGCTAAGGCATTGACCTTGATCCGGCAAACCCGGCCGGATTTGGTGTTACTAGATTTGATGCTGCCCGGGATGGACGGAATTGAGGTATGCCGGGAGCTGCGTAAAGAATCTGGTGTACCAGTGGTCATGGTGACCGCTAAATCTGATACTAAAGACATAGTTGAAGGCCTAGAAGTGGGGGCCGATGACTACATTTTGAAGCCGTTCAAACCCGCTGAATTAGTGGCTCGGGTCAAGGCTCGGCTCCGGCGTAGCCCCACCCATGAACCGGATGATGGCGAAGTTCTCCGGATAGGGGATGTGGAAATTAACGTGCCTGGACATGAGGTACGCAAAGAGGGGCGTTTGGTGGCACTGACTCCACTGGAGTTTGACTTGTTGTTGGCGCTGGCGTCTAAACCGTGGCAGGTGTTTACCCGGGAGGCGTTGTTGCAGCAAGTTTGGGGCTACCGGAATGCGGCGGATACGCGTCTGGTGAACGTGCACGTGCAACGCCTCCGCGCCAAAGTGGAGACCGATCCGGACGCGCCTCGGGTGGTGCTCACCGTCCGGGGTGTGGGCTACAAGGCAGGCCACAGCGGATGAACTCTGGGGCCAAACGGCCGAGCCGGATCATGGGGTTGATCCGGCGGTCCCTTAGGGTCCGGGTCATGGTGACCGTGATCCTGGTATCGGTGGTGGCATTGACTGCTATTGGCTGGTTGTTGATCCAACAAGTTAGGTCCGGTATTTTCAACGCGCGTCTTGATGACGTGCTTCAGGATGCGGCCCGCGCGGCGGTCACAGCTCAAGAGAATTTCGATGCTTCTTCGGTAGGGTCTCCCATCACGGCGGAAACTTTGGCCCGGGACACCATTAGTTCTATTTCCCGGGGGGGATCAGCTCCGGCTGGGGTTTCATTGCTACCTCCCGCTAACGCTGACCCCGGTGCTATCTCCGCTATTTTCACTGCCCCGGACTTGTGGGACGTGGCTTCCAATGAACTCAAAGCGGCTGCCGAGACCCCCGGTAAGCAAGTGTGGCAGTCAGTGTCTTTGCCTACCCCAGAGGGAGGGGACGTTCCTGGAGTGGCCGTAGCCCAAGCCGTTAGCCTGTTGTCAACCAACTATGTGTTGGTCATGATCTACGATTTCAGCCCCGAACAGGCCACCATGAACCTGATTGCTAGAGTGCTGGTGTTAGCGGGTCTAGCGGTGTTTTTGATTGTGGTGTTTGTATCGTGGCTGGTTACGCACCAAGCGGTGCGTCCTGTCAAAGTGGCGGCAGAGGTGGCGGCTAAGTTGGCCGATGG
>JAISMT010000197.1 GCA_031276585.1 Bifidobacteriaceae bacterium | reverse complement strand
CCAAGCCGGTGTAGAGCCCGCCGGCTTAGTGAAAAGCCTCGCGGGGGCGCTAGAGTCAATTGACGCCACCGTGCGGGAAATCCGTTCCATAGTCTCGCATCTGCGGGACCCCGGTGCCGATGAGCCCCTCCCGGAACGGCTCCGCCACGAGGCCTCCGCCGCTCGCGCTTTGTTGGGTTTCGCTCCTTCGTTAGTACTGCTGCTAAATGGGCAAGCCCTCTCCTCCGCCCCCCAAGACGCTAATTCGCAGGCTGCAGATCAGTTAATCAAGCCCTCTCTAGGGGATGACCTGGTGGCCGTGGTCCGGGAAGGTCTCTCCAACGCCGGGCGGCACGCCAGCGCCTCTTCTGTAACTGTTACGGTGGCTTTGACGTCTCCGGATAACGCCAACGACCAACCTGGTCAAGTCACCGTCTTGGTAGAAGACGATGGCGTCGGCTTACCTACCCAACCCAGCCGACAATCAGGACTAGCCAATCTCACCGACCGGGCACTAGCCCGAGGCGGCCAGTTTAAAACCGAACCCGGACCCGGCGGCCGCGGCACCCGGCTGGAATGGACCGCCCCGCTCTAAACCCAAAAACTAGGCACAACCGTACCCGGTCCCTTTGGAACCAAAAGAGCTGCTACTGCCGTTGTTACTATCTTTTCGTCACAGCTGACCACCAGTCAGCGATTTGATTGGCGGTATTATGCGCTTCAGAGTAGCCGTTGCCGAGGCGGGCCAGGTAGTGGAGAAGCTCAGCGTTCTCATGATCAAGCAAAAGCAGATCATCCGCCGTGTGGGTCCCAACCACTCCGCTCAAACGTTAAAGCCTGAGACTCCAAGCAGTCTAGGCCCGCCAGGAACTCGATTCTTTAGCAGCTACCCAGGCCGCCACTTGAGTACGGCGTTGTAAGCCCATCTTGGCCAACAGAGAAGTAATGTGGTTTTTGACGGTTTTCTCAGCCACACCTAAACGTTCAGCGATTTCCCGGTTGGAAAGCCCTTCTCCAATCAAGGCCAACACTTTATGTTCGGAAGGTGTCAGGTCTGCGGTGGGGTCTTCGTGATCGGCCCGTCGCCGGGTCAAAGTCCGCTCGTCTAACAAGGTACGGCCTTGAGCTACCGCCCGGATCACATCGGCGATTTCCGCGCCCCGCACCGACTTAAGCAAGAACGCTGCCGCGCCCACTTCGAGTGCTGCCGCCAGCGCGTCATCGTCATCAAACGAGGTCAACACCACCGGCCGGGCGTTAGGGGCTGCCGGTTTTAGTTGCTTCATCAACTCGATGCCGGTGCCGTCCGGTAAACGTAGATCCACCAAGATCACTTGAGGGTTCACTAGAACCGCGCGGCGCAGGGCTTCTGCCACCGAACCAGCTTCCGCCACCACTCGCATACCATCTGAACGTTCCACCACCTCAGCGATGCCCCGGCGTACTACCTCGTGATCGTCAACAATCATGACGTTGATAGATCCGAGCGGTTTGGGTTCCAGGTCGCTTCCTTTCACGGGCTTTACCCTAGCGGCAGCAGCAAAAGCGCACAATTAGGAAACCGCATTAGGTCTTAAGCAAGTGGGTCGGTGAACCACCTTGTTCGGTTAGCAGGCGGTTGTAAGCGGCCTCAGCTGCCCGTTGTTCAGCCACCTTCTTGGCTGAACCACTACCAGCCCCCAACACCAAATTATCCGCTACAGCTTGGGCGTCAAACACTCGGGCGTGATCCGGCCCGGCACCTTGGGAACGGTATTCCACCATTCCCATGCCCCGTTCCGTGACTAGTTCTTGCAGCGAGGTTTTCCAGTCCAATCCGGCCCCTAAGTTAGCCGCCGCTTCCAGGGTGGTGCCTAACAGTTTGAGGACCGAACTCCGGGCGGTTTCTATACCGTTGCAAAGATAGGCGGCACCGATCAGTGCCTCTAGAGTGTCCGAAAGAATGGAGTCTTTCTGAGCACCACCAGTAGTTTGTTCCCCTCGTCCCAAAAGCACATAGCTACCTAAATCAGCAGTCCGGGCTACAGCCGCTAGAGCTCGCTGCGAAACCGAAGCGGCCCGCATCTTAGCTAGCTCACCTTCGGGAAGTTCGGGGTGCTCGCGGTAGAGGAACTCCGTGGCTACTAGGCCTAAAACTGAGTCCCCCAGAAACTCTAGCCGTTCATTAGTGGGTATACCACCAGCCTCGTGGGCAAACGAACGGTGGGTTAATGCCAGTACCAGCAACTCGGCATCCACCGGGCAACCCAACCAATCCAGCAGGTGCGTTACGGCTTCCGGCCGCAACGCTGCTGGCTCCGTCATACGGTTTAGGCCTCGAACTCGCTACGGACGGCAGCGCTGTAATAGCGGCCTTTGTAAGTACCACAACTGGGACAAGCAGTGTGGGGACGGGTGGGCTGCGAACAACGCGGACAACGGGTCAACGCGGCGGCGCTGGTTTTCCACTGGGAGCGGCGGGCCCGGGTGTTGGCTCGGGACATCTTTCGCTTGGGAACTGCCACAGTTAACTCTCTTCTCTTCGGTCTTCTAACAAATCTTCTAATACGGCCCAGCGCGGGTCCACCGCCTGGTGGGCGTGTCCCGGTTCCTGGCCCAACGGAGTGCCGCACTCAGAGCACAGCCCCTCGCAGTCCTCCCGGCACAACGGACCAAACGGCAGCGCCAGGATAACCGCGTCACGCACGGGTGGGTTCAAATCCAACTGGTCTTCTACCACTTCCAGTTGGTCTTGGTCCCTGTCACCTGCGTCGGCTGCCGCATAGGCCCGCTCAGGGTAAACGTACAGTTCTTGGAAGGTAGCTTCCACGGGAAACTCCACCGGACCCAAGCACCGCACGCATTCGCCCTGCGCGCCAGAACGCACGGTCCCGGTGGCTAGCACCCCTTCCAGGACCGACTCGAGCAACAATTGCAGCTCCACGGCCTGCCCTTCGGGGATGCCAATCACTGCGGTACCCAGATTAGCTGGAGCCGGGAATTCGATGGACTGCTGCCTAGAGGTACCCGGCCGACGCTCCATCGACTTGACCGAAATGATCAGATCGGGTGCTAGGGCGGCGCTTCTATTAGGCATCTGTCCAGTAAATCCAAGGCTCGCATCTGAGTTCCGCCGGACCGGCTGAACCGACGGGACAGTCTAACGCACCGTACCGCTGGGCCCAAACCGTTGCTTTAATGCCGCTGCCACACCCGGGCTCACATAACGGCTGAGATCCCCACCATGGCGCGCCAAATCCTTAACTAGGGTGCTGGACACATGGCCCCAGTTGGGTGCTGCCGCTAGGAATACGGTCTCAATTTGGGTTAGTTCGCGGTTGATCTGGGCCATAGGCACCTCGTGGCTCCAATCTGGGCCACCTCGCAAGCCTTTCACGATGGCGGTAGCACCCATTTGGCGGCAAAAATCGACTAAGAGACCCGGTACGGCTGCCACTTCCACCACGCCGATGCCGTCCACATCGTCTTGAATCAACTTCATTCGTTCTTCCAAGCTGAAGAGCGGTTGTTTATTCGGGTTGGTAGCTACCCCTACCACTACACGGCCAAACAATTGAGCCGCCCGCTGAATCACATCCCTGTGCCCCAAAGTAATGGGATCAAAGGAGCCCGGTACTACGGCCAAACCAGTCATAGAACTATTGTTCCAGGTAGTTCACGTCATTTGCCTTTACCCCCAAATGAAGTGCGGTTTCCCCGTAGGGCCGCACCTCTAACGTTTCCCAACCGGCTGGCCATTTGGGAGCCCGGCTGCGGGTAGCACGTTCCACCACTACCACCGCTTGGGGCACTAGCCACCCCGGATGATCCAACCTAACTAGGACCGCGTCAATTTGGTTCAGCTCTAAGTTGTAAGGCGGATCCAGGAACACTAAACCGAACGGACCACTGGGATGCCCCATTAAAACCCGTTCTACCGGGCGTTCCACCACCTGGACTTGACGAGTGAAGCCGAGGGCGGCGGCATTGGCCCGTATGGTACGGCCCGCCTGCCGGGAAGAATCAACCAGCACCACCCGGGACGCACCTCGGCTGATTGCTTCCAAACCCAAAGCTCCCGAACCAGCGTATAGATCCAATACCGTACGTTCGTTCCAGTTGTCCGGCCCGCCCCAATGAGCCTCTAGTAGTGAAAACAGCGCCTCGCGTACTCGCCCCGAGGTGGGCCGGGTACCTTGAGGTGGCACCTTGATACCTCGCCCACCTGCGCTTCCAGCAATGATCCGCGGCATAACCCCTTCACCCCCGCTCCAAGTAGGCTTCGCGGCCGGCTAAAAGCCGGTCTACTTCGAAGCGCAAACGGGGGTACTCAGTTAAGTCCGGATCCGAAGTCACAATCTGCTCAGCAGCAGCCCGGGCGTCCAACACTAACTCAGCGTCTTGAGCCAACCGCACCAGCCGCAAAGAAGAACTACCCGATTGGGTGTCCCCCAGAATTTGCCCTTCACGGCGGGTTTGAAGATCAACCTCAGCCAGTTCAAAACCATTGGTAGTGCGTTCCATGGCTTCTAGCCGCAGCGCCGCTGGAGTACCTGGCTCAGCTTCTGACACCAGAAGGCATACTGCTGGTGTAGAGCCTCGGCCTACCCGCCCCCGCAACTGATGCAGCTGCGAAAGCCCAAACCGATCTGCGTCTAACACCACCAAAGCAGTAGCTTCCGGAACATCTATTCCCACTTCGATCACGGTAGTGGCCACCAAAACGTCAATCTCCCCCGCTTGAAAAGCGGCCATGGTTTGGTCTTTTTGAGTTGAACTCATCCGGCCGTGTAAGGGCGCTAACCGCGCACCCTGCAAAATCGGCTCGCTTTCTAACCGTTCTAATACCTGACTTACCGCAGCCAATGGTTTAGCGGACCCAGTGGCGGAAGTTGCCGATATTCCGTTTTCTGGCTGGTTCTCAAGCCCAGGCAGCATTTGCTGCGCGAAAGCCAACTGCCCCACTTGAGAGTTTTGATCTGCTATCAGATGGGTTCCAGGTTCCACCTCCCCCGGCTCTATAGCGGGACACACTACAAACGCTCGACGGCCAGCCTGTACCTCCTCCGTTACCCGCTCCCAAACTCGAGGTATCCACGAGGGGCGTAGAACTGGGTTCACCCAGGTGGTAGACACGGTGCCCCGCCCCGGCGGGCTGGAATCCAGAATGGTGACTCCTAAATCACCAAACACTGTCATAGCCACAGTGCGCGGTATAGGCGTTGCCGTCATAACTAACAGATGTGGCACCGACCCAGACCGGGCTCGCAAAGCATCACGTTGTTCCACACCAAACCGGTGTTGTTCGTCTATCACCACCAACCCCAGGTCCCGGAACTGGACTGTCCCCTCCAGCAGTGCATGGGTACCTACCACTATGCCGGCAGCACCGCTAGCAATTTGTTCCAGCACCAGATCTCGCGCCTTCCCGCTGACTGATCCGGTTAATAAACTCACCCCTACGTTAGGCCCAACACCACTCTCACCTTCCAGTAAGCCTCCAGCTGAAACCAACGGGCCCAGCAAATCCCGGATGGTTTGGAAATGTTGCACTGCCAACACCTCAGTGGGAGCTAACAACACA
>JAISMT010000195.1 GCA_031276585.1 Bifidobacteriaceae bacterium | reverse complement strand
CGTCCTTCGGTGTCCGGTGCCGGTTTAGGACTCTCTTCTTCTGGCAGTGGTTGTATATCCGTAATGGTAAGAGCTAAAAGTGCTGTCATGGTGGGAGCACTAGGTGACTGGTTGGGTTCCTCGGCGGCTGCGGTGGCAAAGGCCACAATCAGGCGGGCCCCCACCTTTTGGTCTTTTAAGGCCGGCCAAATCGGGTCCCCTTCGGGTGCGGTTTCTGCCATTAAGTAGGTTTGGGGACCGCCTTGCTGGTAGGTGGAATCCAATACTCCACCCGTCGCGCCGTTGACCTCAACGTAGTGAACTTGCACCAGCCAACCCGGCTTGACCTCGGCCCCGTCGCCTTCTTTGACTACTTTGAAAGCACTACTGGACTTGAGCTGGAACGGGGTTTTGAACTCGAGAGAAGGCGGGTCACCTTCCACCCAACTCACTGCGTCTAAGGGCGATGCACTAGGACTAGGAGCCGGATCTGAGTTGGAGGCGCAGCCCGTCAACGCTGTCACCAGGGACACGGCGGCTGCCACAAGCAGGGTTTTTTTCACCCGGCCTACCCTACCGGCTGCACCGTTCCATTTGGTCAGCTATCGATGCCGCCCAAGCCTCAACTTCAACCCAGTCCCGGTAGTCTCCGGACCGGGTACCAAACATACGAGCCCAAGCTCTTTCTGGAGGGCGCAAGCGGTCAAAAGACAAACAGCCTCCAAACATGCGCGCCGAGCGGATCGCGAGTGAGTTCACTAGATCCCGCGCTTCCCGGGGCAGCGGCACTGCCGACGGATCTGGGGAACCCAGAGGTCCGGAACAAAACAGGTAAGTGGGGCGGGGTGGTAATTGGTCTCGCCACCGGTAAGCCAAAGCCGTCATGGCTGGCATCATTTTGTTGGCGTACACCGCGCTACCCAACACCACCAGATCGTACCCTCGCAAAGAGGAAACTTTTTCTGCTGCTATCAGATCAGTAGCAATGGATTGGACCTGTAAAACCTCGGCAATCCGACGGCCCAATTGCAGGGTGGAACCGTGTTTGGATGCCACCGCAATGAGGGCCTTCATCTCCGAAATCGCCTCCGCTATTTACTCTGCCTTTACCAGCACCCTAGCGTTCCGCCAGCCCGCAACATAATGACGGCCATCTGGAATAGGCATCCTGGCCCGGGATAACACTCAGTTTTGTGACCTGGGTCACAAATTCTTTTACGTTTCGGTACCTTGTGGTAACCTCGGCGGGTGTTTTTTAGCGCCTTTCGTGTAATGCAGCCTCTGGCGGGCCGCCGAATGTGCGCCCGAATGCTTTCACGCGGCTGACTTCCTACCGGTAACTCAGGTCCTAGACCGGCCTGGGCCTCCGGCCCGCCGCACTAAATTTCGTAGCCGTCAAGGCCACTCACCGCGCCAGAAGGGACCAAACACCATTGATTGAGCTAGTCCAGCTCCGTAAGGAGTTCCATACTGCCTCCGGGCTGGTCACAGCCCTAGACGGAATCAATTTGACGGTTCCAACCGGAGCCGTGCATGGCATTGTGGGGCCTTCGGGAGCTGGTAAATCCACCCTGATCCGTTGCCTAACCCTGTTGGAGCGCCCTACTTCCGGCCAAGTCATGATTGAAGGCGAAGATTTAGCGGCCCTACCGGAACGTCAGCTTAGAGCCCAACGCCACCGCATCGGCATGGTGTTCCAACATGTCAACTTGTTTGATGCCCGCACTGCGCTATCTAACGTGGCTTATCCTCTCCGCATTTCGGGTCTTTCCAAAGCTCAAGCCACAGAACGGGGGCGGGAGCTCCTGGAGTTGGTCGGTTTAGCTGACCGGGCCAACGCTTACCCAGCTCAACTTTCTGGCGGGCAACAACAACGAGTGGGTATTGCCCGGGCTTTGGCCGCTGAACCTTCAGTGTTGCTCTGCGACGAACCCAGCTCGGCTTTAGACTGGCAAACCACCCGCCAAGTGTTGGAAGTGATCCGCAAAGTCAACCAAGCTTTGGGGTTGACCGTTTTGATCATCACCCACGAGATGGCAGTGGTACGTCAAGTTTGCGAATCAGTCTCTTTGTTAGCTAACGGACGTATTGTCCAATCTGGTCCTATCGGAAGAGTAGTGACTGATTACGGATCACAGCTGGCCCGCGACCTGATTCCTTTGGCAGCTTCCCCGGTCGGTTCTACCCGCGCCCAATTGGAAGTTTCCTTCTCCTCAGCTAATTTTTCGGTCCGGCAGGTGCTACGTCTTTTGGCTGATCTGGGTGCTGACACCGCTATTGAAGCTGGAACCATCGAGACTCTAGCTGGCCAAAGAGTGGGCCGCTTCCAACTGGAGGTTGAACCTCAAGCTCTGCCGCGCGTCATCGGGCAACTGCGGCAAGCCGGTCTGCACGTACTGACCCCAGACCAGAAAGCAGACCCCACATGAACAGCGCGCGACTTGGGGCCGTGGTGGACCCCGGCACCTATTTCAACAACGAAGACTTCACTTCCCGCATTGGGGAAGCGTTAGCAGGCACTCTAGGGCAGGTTGCGGTCTCCACCCTGATTGGGGTGCTGGTAGGCCTACCTCTAGGGCTAGCCGTCTGGTACACGGCACCCCAAGGTTTACACCCCACCCGGGTTTTCAACCGGGCCCTCAACCTGGTGGTAGACCTAGGCCGAGCTATCCCCTTCATTGTGTTGATGCTGCTCCTGCTCTCTTTTACCCGCCTGCTGCTGGGCTCCACCCTAGGCTGGCAAGGTGGTATACCTGCGCTGGCCGTGGGCTGCATCCCCTTCTACGCCCGGCTAGCGGAAAACGCCATCCGGGGCGTGGCACCCGGCAAAATCGAAGCCGCCCAGATGGCGGGAGCATCTCACTGGCAGATCACTTGGGGAGTAGCCGTACGGGAAGCTCTGCCCGGGCTAGTGGCCGCCACCACCGTAACCTTCATCACCCTGATCGGTTACTCCATGATCACCGGCACCATTGGCGCCGGCGGACTGGGAGACCTGATCTACAACTGGGGCTATACCCGCAACATGACCGACATCCTGGTAATGGTGGTGGTAATAGTGCTGCTCCTAGTAGAAACCGTGCAGTTACTGGGGGACTGGCTAGTCCGCAAACTAGACCACACCCGTTGATTTTTGCAGTAAACCCAACCAAACAAAGGAGAAACCATAATGCGCAAGACCTACTCACTGGTGGCTTTAGCGGCCACCGCCGCCTTAGCCTTGACCGGCTGCGGCAACTCGGACAACTCGGACTCCAAACCATCTGGGTCTGCGAGTGATGTCACCAAGCTGAAGGTGGGGGTCAGCCCTGTACCCCACGGAGAAATCCTGCAGTTTGTGCAGGACAACCTAGCCGCTGATGCGGGCTTGGACCTAGAGATCGTGGAATACCAAGACTATGTGCTACCTAACAAGGCGTTGGATGAGGGTGACCTGGACGCCAACTACTTCCAACACCAGCCTTACCTGCAATCCCAAGTGGACGAATTCGGTTACGACTTCTTCGCTTTCAAAGGGGTACACATTGAACCTCTAGGTCTCTACAGCGCCACCCACCAGTCTGTGAAAGACCTCAAACCGGGGGCCAAGATTGGTGTGTCCAATGACCCCGCCAACCAGGCGCGCGGGTTGCGGCTACTGGAAGAAGCCGGAGCCATCAAGTTGAAGGACACTGGCGATGCCGATCCCACCGTCTCTGACCTAGCTGAGGACACCCCCACCCCAGTCGAATTGATCCAGGTGGAGCCCAAGCTGTTGGCGGTCAACCTGAAGGACTTCGATTTCTCGGTCATCAACGGCAACTACGCCATTGATGCGGGCCTTTCGCCCTCCACCGATGCCCTGCAATTGGAAAGCGCTCAGGACAACCCTTACGCCAACTTCCTGGTCACCACCACCAAGAAGAAGGACGATGCCGCTTTGATCAAGTTGGATGAGTTGCTGCACTCCCCGGATGTGAAGCAGTTCATTGAAGAACAGTGGAAAGACGGGGCAGTAATCCCCGCCTTCTGAACCGTTTAAGCCTGCACTCACCACTGCAAAACTGGGAAATTGTTGGGGCCGGTTCCCTGATATGGAATGATGGGCAGGTCTTTTGTGCCCAAAACCAACATTCCGATGGAGTAAACGTGCGTTCAGTAGTGAGAGCCGCCGCAGCCGGCCTGGTTGTGGCTGTCCTGTTAGCAGGCTGCTCAGGGAAGAAGGATGATGCCGAGGCGCCTGCCCCGCTGGAGAAAGGCTCAGTGACGGTAAAACCCGCTGAGCTGCCCACCTTCAGCGGGGCTTTTGGCGAACTCCCCACCGTGGCTTTTCCCCTTAAACCCGGCGAATCGTCACCTTCCCCCACCCCCACCGCAGACGCCGAGGGGGCAGAGGCAGAAATCGTGGCCTCGGAACCGTCCGATACCCCGGCTAGCCCTTCGGCCTCGGCTAGCCCCTCCGAACCACCGGACCCCTACCTCAAACCTCCCACCAAGCTGCAAGTCCAGCTGCAGGAAGACGTGGAGGGCGCTGAACCCAGCGGAGAAAAAATCAAAGCTAACAACCTGGTAGCAGTGGACATGGCAATCTGGGAATGGGGTTCCACTGACGCCTCCTATGCGTTAAATACTTTTTCTTCCGGCCAACCACAAGTGTTCCCGGTCCGTAATGACAACCCCGCGGCCGTGGCTTTGTCCCGGATAGTGGTAGGCCAAGAAGTTGGTACTCGGCTCCTTGGTGTAATCCCCCCCTCGGTGGGTCAATTGGCCAGCCAGTTAGGTATGGATGCCGGCGCCACACTGGTGGTATGCATTGACGTTTTGGAGCAGTTCTCTAAAGATCTGCAAGGCCAAAAAGACGCTAAACCCACCGACGCCAAACTAGAGGTACAGATCAAGGGCGCTTTAGGCGGGCCGGCTACGGTTTCGATTCCTGCCAGCGCCAAAGAACCCACTGAACTCACCACCACGGTGGTTGCTACTGGTACCGGACCCGAAGTAGAGGACGGCCAGCAAGTTCTGGTGCATTATTCCGCCACGGATTGGGCGGGTAGTTCCGATGGCGACACTTGGAAAACGGGAACGGGTCCGCAAGCCATGACTGTTACAGCAGACCCCGCGGGTGACGGCTCCCTGCTGCAAGCTCTCAGCCAATTGGTGGGGGTACCCATCGGTTCCCGGGTGTTAATCTTGACCCCCGGCAAAGAGGATTCTTACCTAGCTGATGCCATTGTTCTGGACTTGGTGGCTTTGGTGGGAGCCGAACCAGAAGCTGACGCTGACGCCGATGCTGATGCTGATGCTGATGCTGACGCCGATGCCGCTAGTGAAAGTCCCAGCCCTAGCCCCAGTCCCAGTCCTAGCCAGTAGTAGACCAACAAAAACTGGGGGCGTGCACAGATGAATGAGTTTTCGGTAGTAACAGTGCTTCTAGCGGCCGTAGTGGTAGCCGCTTTTGCTCGAAAGGCTCATCTGAATGCCCCCCTGGTGGTCTTAGGTGTCGGTTTAGCAGCCTCTTTCTTGCCGGGGCTGGTGCAGGTCAAGGTGCACCCAGAGCTGATTCTCGGCATCGTGCTGCCGCCGTTGCTTTACTCCGCGGCTTTGTCCAGCTCCTACCAAGACTTCCGGGCCGCGTTGCAGCCCATTCTGCGCTTGGGCGTGGGACTAGTGATTGTTACCACCGTAGCGGTGGGGGTAACGGCCTATCTGGTGGACCCTCTGCTGCCGCTACCGGCAGCGTTGCTGCTGGGCGCGGTGGTGGCACCACCGGATGCGGTGGCAGCAAGCGCGGTGGGACGCAAACTTGGGTTACCTCGGCGGGTGATGACTTTGCTGGGGGGCGAATCGTTGATCAATGACGCCACCTCGCTGACTTTATATCGCTTGACCCTCGCCGCGGTGTACGCCACCGGCGCTTGGTTTAGCCAAGGCATGGTGATGTTCACACTCGCGGTGTTGGTAGTAGTCGCGGTAGGGCTGGGCTTAGCTTACGTAGCCCAATTGGCTCGCACCGGGCTGCGCGACCCCACGGTAGACACCGTGATTGGTTTGATGCTGCCTTTTGTTTCCTACTGGATAGCCGAGGAATACCAAGGTTCTGGCGTTTTAGCGGTGGTAGCGGCCGGGTTCTTCATTGGACAATCTTCCCCGTTGACCACCGTGGCCACCCGGTTGCATGAGGAACCCATCTGGGCTTCGGTGGATTTGATGTTGGAGTCCTTTACCTTTGCTCTGATTGGGTTACAGCTACGTTGGGTGATCCGGGAGGTTAACCTTTCCGACCAATCCCTAGCGGGAGCCCTCTGGCTCAGTTTCGCGGTGTTGGTGGTGGCATTGGTGGTGCGACCCGTTTATATCTATGCCACTGAATTGTTAGTGCGGTCCAAGTGGGTCCGGCGCCGGAACCGGAGCGATTCTCCTTACACGCCACTCACTGGGCGTGAACTATTGGTCACCTCGTGGGCCGGGATGCGAGGCGTGGTGACTTTAGCGGCCGCTGCTGCTATCCCGTTAGAGGTATCCGGCAAACCGTTCGCGGAACGTGCCACCGTCCAGTTAGCGGCCTACACGGTAGCTATTGGCACCTTGCTGATCCAAGGTCTCACTATTCCCGCGCTGATCAAGAAGCTGGGGATCTCTGGTTCGGACGAGGTGGAAGAGGACGATGCCTCGGAAGCCCGGGTTCGGTTGATGGCCACGCGGGCGGCTTCCAACGTGGTGCACGGCCAAGTGGACGCCTGGGCGGCAGTAATGGGACGCTCCGAGGCGGAACGGATTGCTCAATGGGCAACTCAAGGTCTGTTAGCCCGGGAAACCGCGGCCGCCACTTTGATGCACCCGGATGCTGATCTGACGGACGCAGATCTGTTGGCGGTCAGTGCTGGGACCACCCCCGCTGTGATCACGGAAGCCCGGCAAGTGCTGCGTTCCCCCGGAGCGGATGTTCCTAGCGCGGAAGAATTACGGGAACGGGCCGCCCGCCTCACCACCCGGATTGCTGAATTACGGACCCAAATGGTCCGGGCTCAGCGAGCCGTAGTGGTAGCGGAACGCAATGCCGGGCGCCTCAACGAGACGGTGATGCGGCGCATCATGCGGGAGTTAGATTTAGAAGAAGAAGCCATGGAGGCTTCCTGGGCGCACCGGCTTTAAGGATCCCGGATTCTTACCAAGTCGTGTTTCTTGTCTGCGTTTCCTAAGATCAGTTCGTTCCGCTGCCCG
>JAISMT010000125.1 GCA_031276585.1 Bifidobacteriaceae bacterium | reverse complement strand
CAAGTGATATTAGCTTCCTCATCAAAACGAGCTTTGAGCTCTACCAAAGCCAAAACCTGTTTCCCGTTCTGAGCGGCATCAATCAACGAATCAATGATGGGGGAATCTCCCGAAGTCCGGTACAGCGTTTGTTTGATGGTCAACACATTAGGATCCGCGGCTGCTTGCGCCAACAAAGTTTGCACGGAGGTTGAAAACGAGTCATAGGGGTGGTGCAGTAACAAATCGCTAGCCCGGATAGCCGCAAAAATATCAGTTGGCTCCGCGCTTTCCACCTCCGCTAGATCCGGATGCGTACCAGGCACAAAAGGCGGGTAAACCAAATCAGGGCGGCCCAGATCGGCAATCACGTTGAGGCCGCGATAATCCAACGGTTCCGGGATCTCGAAGACTTCTTTATCGGTAATACGCAAACCCCGGATCAGTAAAGCACGAGCCTCATCTGAGATCCCCTGAGCTACCTCCAACCGAATGGGGGGGCCAAACCGCCGCCGTAACAGCTCCCGTTCCATGGCTTTCAGAAGATTTTCGGCATCGTCCTCTTCTACTTCCACGTCCTCATTGCGGGTGACCCGGAAAGTATGGGCTCCCAAAATCTCCATGCCGGGGAACAGCTCCCCCAAGTGGTTAGAAACCACATCTTCAATCGGTACAAAAGAAGTGGGGCCTTTATCTAAATCCGCTACCTCCGGTTGGCGCGGTTTACCTTTAGCATCCACCGCGATGAACCGGGGCAGAGTTTCAGGGATCTTAACCCGAGCAAAATGAGTTTTACCGGGAACGTCTTTTAGGATCACCGCCAGGTTGAGCGACAACCCCGAAATATAGGGAAAAGGATGGGCCGGATCTACCGCCAGCGGTGTCAGTACCGGATAGATCTGTTTCCGGAAAAACTTCCCCAACCGGTCTTGCTCATGTTCTTCCAACTGGGCCCAGCGAACCAAAGTGATCCCCTGAGCTGCTAACTCAGGTTGAATCTTGTGCTGAAAACAGGATACCTGCCGTTCTACCAGTTGGTGGGTTCTAGCTTGAATGGCGTCCATCAACTGCCGAGGGGTTAAGCCCGATGCCGCCACCACCGCCATGCCCGCATCCATACGGCGCTGCAAGCCCGCCACCCGCACCATGAAAAACTCATCTAGGTTGGAACTGAAAATGGATAAGAAACGGACCCGTTCCAGCAACGGCTGGTCTGGATCTTCCGCTAGCTCTAACACTCTTTGGTTGAACGCGAGCCAACTTAGTTCGCGGTCTCCGTAATGGGTGGAAGATGTGCCGTTTGCCATAGATTGATCTTTCCACACCCCACGGCCTGAAATCCCGGCCTGAAGTACGCGAGGGCTAGCCGTGTTCTGTATTCATCAAACGGGATTGGTGCCTAAGTCTTCAGGAGGCAACCGGCAAAACCATTCTGCTACACGCCCGGAAACCGCTAACGCCGTTGCCCCGGCGGCGGCTGCCACCGTCAATGCCACCCGGGTCCAAGCAGCCGGTGAATGTGCTCCCAACACTGCCACCAGCACTAAGCCCAAATACACGCCGGCGAGCGAGGCGCCGGCCAGAGTGCAAGCTTTAGCTAAAGCCAGCACTGTGGCGGCTCGCAGTTGGTCTACCTGCCGCCGTTTCCCTTTCACATACTGCCGGACCGGCCAAGCGGCCGCCAAAATAGCCACAGCCAGCGCAAACAGTAAGGCCGCTACCGTCCACGGCACGTGAATGTAGTTAACTAAAAATTCGGTGGCTAAATCCGCCAGCCCCGCGGCCCCCAGAGCACAAGCGACCGCCAAAGCCAGCATGGTTCTGATCCGAGTGAGGCTCACTGCCCTCCTGCACCCGTCCAATAGGTCTCGCTATTAGATGATGACGCACCTGCCGGGTTGACCCAAGCTCCGGGCGGAACTGCTGGTTCTAGTGCCCCGCTAGGAGAATCCCAGGTAGAAGACGGGTCGTCTGCGATTTGAGCTGACTCTGGGGACGCCAAGGCTCCCGGAAACAACTCGGTACCATCGGCTGGTTCCACCACTAGTGAAGGTGCCGAACGGTTAGCTTCCCGGGCCGCCGCAAAAAAGTTGGGGAGTCCTGGAGTATGGCTGGAATGTGGACTACTGGCCGGGCGAGGCGCCGGAAGCCGTGCAGCAACGGGCTCAGGAGCGAATCCGCCCGGCGCGGCCCGGCCCGGAGCGGACGGTCCTGGCGCCGATGAGGGCGATCCAGACGGAGACGGCGCAGAAAGAGGCGGGTAAGACGCCTGCGTGCCCCAGTTAGCTGCCCCCGGCAGTTCACGGTATTCGGGAGCCGACGCGGCTCCTCTGTAGCCCGGGTCTGGTGCTGATTCGCCGTAACCCGGGGAAGAACCGAAGTCTCCGTAACCCGAATCAGGTGCGGCCTCAGCGTAACCGGGGGCGGGTGGTAGTTGCGGGGAAGCCGCAAACTGATACTGCTGACTAAAGGGCGCATCCCAGGCTGGAGACGTTTGGGGCTGTGGTTCGGGCGGACCCCAAGAACCCGCCTCCGGGGGCTGTGACGCTGGAGGTAGTTGAGGTGCTGCGGGTAGTTGAGGAGGTGCTGGAGGTAGTTGGGGGGGCGCCGCTGGCTGTTGCTGCGGAACTGGGGCTGGCTCAGCCCAAGCCGGGGCTGGCGCCGGTTCGGACCACGCCTGGGGAGCCGCCGCGCCGGCCCAAGTATCATCTGGAGACGGTAAAGCCGCGGGCTGGGGCAATTGAGCGGGCGCCGCTTGCTCCCCCCAAGCCTCAGATCCTCTGCCCCAATTGGACGGCCCAGCCGGGTCCGGCTGGGCCGGGGCAGTTGGTTCAGCAGCGGGTAGCGGCGGCGGTGCCGCTGGAGCTGCCGGTAGTGCGACGGAACCAGTGGACGGATAAGGTTGCGCCCCATCGCGGCCATTCGGCTGATCCCAATCGGGCGCCAGCCACCTGATTGAGTTACGGTCAGGAGCAGCGTCCGCCAAAGCCTGAACCGAACCACCACCCAACCCCGGGAGGAAAGCCCCTGGGGACATCAAAGACCACGGGACCAGCACAAAGGCTCGTTCGTGGGCTCGGGGGTGAGGTATGGTCAGCTCGTCCTCATCCGCTAACAACGTGTCATAGGCAATCAGATCTAGATCTAAAGTTCGCGGTGCCCAACGTCCCGCCCGCTGACGTCCGTGTTTCTCCTCAACACCTTGCAAAGTGTGCAACAAAGTGCGCGGTGAAAGGGTGGTCCTGATATGGGTCACAGCATTGAAGAAATCGGGCTGATCCGGGCGGCCTACCGGCGCAGTCCGCGCCAAAGGTGAAACCGCTACCACCTCAATACCTGGCTCTTCCCGCAAATCACTCAAAGCCGAACGCAAGGTATTCAGAGCTTCACCCAGGTTGGCACCTAAAGCCACTATGGCATCCACCGGCCCGGAGGGGACCTGATCCACCGCCGCGACTTCTTCAGCATGGGCATCATGACGGCGGCGGCGTTGGTCACCTGCAGCCGAAGCCGAGTCCCCGTCATCGCCCAAATCCACCTCACCAGATGGAGAAGCGTCTGCCCTATCCAGGCGTGCCTGCCCCGGCGGTGGGGTAGCCAGACCGGCTTCACGTTCAGCTTGATGTACTGCCTCAAACATGGCTGAATCTGGTGTCACAAAAGTAGAAGCCGCTCCCTCGGCACTGCGCCGTACCGAGACCATGACGTCTTCCACCTGGACTCCCAACGGAGCGGCTGGTTTGTGGATCACCACATCCACCACCTGCACTGGTTCCAGTTGCAGAATTTCCTCTGCCACCCGGGCTGCCACCGTTTCCAACAATCCCGAAGGAGACCCCGAGATCAAACCCACTACTTGGCGGGCCACCACTCCGTAGTCCATCGTTTGAGTTAAATCATCAGCCGCCGCCGCAGCGCGAGTATCAAGATGGATAGCTACATCGACTAAGAAAATCTGGCCCGCCTGCCGTTCTTCCGGCGTCATCCCGTGATGTCCATATGCGGTGATACCCCGCAACTGGATCACATCTAAAGCGGCCCCAATTGATCCGAGTACCCAATCCATTAGGACATCATCCCGTGTTTCACCTGAAATATGGAAGTTTGACGCGCCATTCCGCCCGGAAACCGCTGAATAATTCGGTTTCCTAACCCGTTAACGGAGCTTTTCTTCCGTGATTCTTTAGATCAGCGTTTTCTACCCTAACTCAGCTCGGGGTGCCCCAAATAGAAGTTATCGTTGTGCCGCCACTATCGCTTGGGCTACCCGGCAAGCCGCGGCGCTAGCTCCCACCGCATGTACCCGCACACACCAAGCCCCAGCCAATGCCGCCACCATGGTGACAGCAGCGGTGGCAGCATCCCGGTCTGCTGGGCTTGTTTCCACGGCGGCCCCCAAATCACTTTGGGTCTGAAACTTTGAACTTATGCCTAAGTTTTTCTTATTCGGAGTGCCTCCTAGGCCCTGCAAAAACCGTTTGCGGGAGGCCCCCACCAGCAACGGTAAAGGTGGTTGCGCCAAGCGGTCCAAATGAGCCAGTAAAGGCCAGTTGGAGGCTCCAGTCTTAGCGAACCCCAGGCCGGGATCCAACACCAGAGCCGCGGGTTTAACCCCGGTTTCTAGAGCCACTTCCACCCGTTGGTGCAGCTCAGCTGCCACTTCTGCCACCACGTCGGTGTAAGAATCCAGTTGATCCATATTGCTGGAAGGCCCCCGCCAGTGCATCAACACGCTCACTACCCCGGTCTCAGACATTACCTTCATCATGTCTGGATCAGCTAGGCCTCCAGACACATCGTTTATCACCACCGCACCGGCTTCTACGGCAGCCAACGCTACCCGGGACCGAGTGGTGTCCACCGAGACCGGCACCCCTCGCTCCACTAGTTCTTTGACCAGTGGTAACACGCGGCGTAACTCTTCGGCTTCTTCTACTCGCGGAGCTCCTGGCCGGGTTGATTCACCACCCACATCAATTAGGTCCGCTCCCTCAGCCAACATGGCGGCGCAGTGCTCTAACGCATCTGACAACGCCAAGTACCGCCCGCCATCGGAAAACGAATCCGGGGTGACGTTGCAAATTCCCATTACAGCGGTACGTTCCAGTTCCCTCAACGAGGGTGGTAACGGTGCCGGCCGCAAAGGCCAACTACCATTTGTGGCCGATGCCGCCGGGCGGGCGGTGGGCGCAGACGGGGCGGGTCGCATCGGATTCGCCACCGTTCAGTGCCCCAACAACGCCATGGCTTCGGCACGAGTAGCCGCGTTCCGCAGTACCCCACGGACCGCTGAGGTCACGGTCTTAGATCCGGCCGCCCGGACTCCCCGCATCGACATGCATAAATGCTCCGCTTCCACCACCGCTATAGCACCCCGGGCTTGCAGACTTACCATCACCGAATCGGCGATTGCGCTGGTTAAACGCTCTTGAACTTGGGGACGGCGAGCGTACCCACCTACCAAACGGGCTAACTTAGACAGCCCGGTGATACGGCCATCAGCGGCGGGAATATAACCCACGTGGGCCACGCCGTGGAACGGCAACAAATGATGCTCACACACCGAATAAAAAGCAATGTTCTTAACCAACACCAACTCTTGATGGCCCAGATCAAAACGGGCTTCCAACTCTTGGCGAGGATCTTGGTGCAAACCCGCAAACAACTCTTGGGCGGCCCGGGCCACCCTGGCCGGCGTTTCTTGGAGTCCCTCCCGCTCGGGGTCCTCACCTATGCCGTAGAGAAACTCCCGTATAGCCGCCTCAACCCGGGCGGCATCAAAACTGGAACTCATTCGCCCGTCTCAGCTTGATTAGGCACCGGTACTGCTACTGGCCCTTGCTCGGATACCGGGCGTTCTGAGGAGGAAAGCCACACGGGACGCTCCGGACGTTTCACTATGTCCCGGAAGATCTCTTGCAGTTGAGCTTCTCCTAGGGTTTCTTTTTCTAATAGTTCCAACACCAAACGGTCTAAAACCGGCCGGTTTTGGCCCAAAATTTCCCACGCTTCGGTGTGAGCATTTTCAATCAAGGCCCGGACCTGTCCGTCAATTTGGGCCGCTATGGCCTCGGAATAGTCCCGCTGGTGTCCGTAGTCACGGCCTAAGAACACTTCACCCTCGGCTTGGCCGTAACGGACTGAACCCAAGTCTGCGCTCATCCCGTATTCCATCACCATTTTGCGGGCCGTGGCCGTAGCTTTTTCGATGTCGTTGGAAGCCCCCGTAGTGGGGTCATGGAATACCAGTTCCTCAGCTACCCGCCCTCCCATGGCATAAGCCAATTGATCTAACAGCTCGTTACGGGTTACCGAATGCTTGTCCCGAGTGGGCATCACCATGGTGTAACCCAACGCCCGGCCGCGCGGCAAGATAGTGACTTTGGTTACCGGATCAGTGTTGCGTAACGCTGCGGCCACTACTGCGTGCCCACCTTCGTGGTAAGCGGTGTTCTGTTTTTCCGCTTCAGTCATGATCAGTGAAGAACGCTGCGGTCCGGCCACCACCCGGTCTACTGCCTCATCCAAAGCCTGGTTACTGATCTGTTCCCGGTTTTCCCGAGCGGTCAGCAACGCGGCCTCGTTTAGCACATTAGCTAAATCAGCACCCGTGAACCCGGGGGTGCGTTTAGCCACTAAAGCCAAATCCACATCCGGACTCATGGGTTTACCTTCGGCATGTACTTTCAAGATCGCTTCCCGGCCCACTTGATCTGGTGCATCCACCGCCACCTGGCGGTCAAACCGACCGGGCCGCATTAATGCCGGGTCCAAAATATCGGGCCGGTTAGTGGCCGCAATTAGAATTACGCTGGTTTGAGCATCAAACCCATCCATTTCCACCAAAAGCTGGTTCAGGGTTTGCTCTCGCTCGTCGTGGCCACCCCCTAAACCGGCGCCGCGATGGCGGCCCACCGCATCAATCTCATCCACAAAAACTATGGCTGGAGAATTAGCTTTAGCTTGTTCAAACAAGTTACGCACCCGGGAAGCTCCCACACCCACGTACATTTCCACAAAATCAGAACCGGAAATGGAATAGAAAGGAACTCCCGCTTCACCAGCTACAGCGCGAGCTAGCAGGGTTTTACCAGTTCCGGGCGGGCCATATAGCAGCACGCCTTTAGGTATTTTGGCACCTACCGCTTGAAACTTAGCCGGTTCTTCCAAGAATTCTTTAATTTCCTGAAGTTCCTCCACCGCCTCATCCACACCAGCTACATCTTTAAACGTGACTTGCGGTGATTCTTTAGAAACCAATTTTGCCCGGGATTTACCAAAAGCGAGTGGCCCACCTTTACCGCCACCTTGCATCTGTACCATGACCCACCAGAACAGTCCAATGATCAAGGCCATTGGAATTAAAGTCATCAACAGTGAAGCCCACCAAGATTGCTTAGGCACTTCAGAGTTGAAACCTTCCTCCGGTTTAGCATCCTTAATGGCTTTGACTACTTCCTCACCCTGCGGCGCCACGTAGTAGAACTGGACCAGTTTTCCCTTCTTTTTATAGGCCTTCTTCAAGGAAAGGTCCACACGTTGTTCCCCGTCCACAATTTTG